>JAICRN010000032.1 GCA_025937335.1 Microcoleus sp. TY_ISSM_2_bin.22 | reverse complement strand
GGCTGCCTTTGACGAAGAGAAATTCGTTGATATCGTCGAGATACCACTTGTTGAGGGAGAACTCGTAAAGCGGTTTGATTTTTTGGGCGATCGCACTTGCGTCAATTTTACGGCTCAAATACATCAGAGAAGCCAAAGTAATGCCCAGCAAAGCAATACCTACAGAGCTGCCGCCCATGATTAGAAATTCCGTCAAATTGAACTCAGCAGCGTGTTCCAAAACTTCTTCGAGAGACTCGCCAGGAGCGCGAACAAACTGCTCGAAATAATTGGCAAACGGCGTACCGACAAAACCGATAAACACAGAAGGTACTGCCAGCAACACTAACGGCAGAGCCATTGTCAGAGGAGATTCGTGAGGCAAATGGTCGTGATCGTCGTGACTGTCGCCAGTTGATGCCAATTCCTTAACGTTCATCGCTCCAGGGCCGAAAACAACACCGGGTTGCAGGAGTTGCCGCTTGATGGCGCTGTCATTGCCCCGGAATTCGCCCTCAAAGGTGCTGAAATACATCCGGAACATATAAAACGCGGTCATCCCGGCCGTCAGCCAGCTAACAGCCCACAGAGCGGGATTTGCTGCGAAGGCGCTGGCGAGGATTTCGTCTTTTGACCAAAAACCAGCAAACGGCGGAATTCCGCAGATTGCCAAGTTTCCGATTAAAAAGCAAGAAGCGGTAATCGGCATATATTTCCGCAAGCCGCCCATGACTCGCATATCTTGAGCGAGTGCGGGGTTGTGGCCTACAACTGCTTCCATCCCGTGAATCACTGAACCAGAACACAGGAACAGCATCGCTTTGAAATAAGCGTGTGTCATCAAGTGGAAAAGTCCGGCACTGTAAGCGCCGACGCCCATTGCCATCACCATGTAGCCGAGTTGGGAGATGGTGGAGTAGGCGAGGCCTTTTTTGATGTCATTTTGGGTAATCGCGATCGAAGCACCCAGAAATGCCGTAAAACAGCCGGTACAGGCGATCAGATTCATGACTGCCGGCAGCCCTTCAAACACCGGGTACATCCGAGCGATCAGGAAGACGCCGGCGGCTACCATCGTCGCGGCGTGGATCAGGGCTGAAATGGGTGTCGGGCCTTCCATTGCGTCTGGCAGCCAAACGTGGAGGGGGAATTGAGCGGATTTGGCGGCCGGCCCCAAAAATATGAGGACGCCGAAGATTGTCGCCAGAGTCGCCGAAAGGGCACCGGATTCGACTAAGGAGTGCAGGCGTTCGCCCATCACGCTAAATTCAAAGCTGCCGGTGGCCCAGTAAATGCCGAGGATGCCCAGCAGCAGGCCGAAGTCGCCGACGCGGTTGGTGACAAAAGCTTTTTGGCAAGCGTCAGCAGCGGGTTTGCGATCGTACCAAAATCCGACTAGCAGGTACGAACACATACCTACGAGTTCCCAAAAAATGTAAATCTGAACGATGTTCGGGCTGACTACGAGACCCAACATCGAGGCGCTGAAGATGCTCAGGTAGGCGTAAAAGCGCACGTACCCGTCATCGTGAGCCATGTAGCCGTCGGTGTAAATCATCACCAAAAAGGCGACCGTGGTGACGATCGCCAGCATTACCGCCGTCAGCGGGTCGATAATATAGCCCATATTCAGCGAGAAGTCGCCAGCAGAAGCCCACTGAATAGTGCGGGTGTAGGGTGCGTGGCCCTGTAGTTGACTCCACAGCAATGCGAAGGAGAGTACCATTGACCCTCCGAGTGCGGAGACGATTAATATCGCATTCGCTTGTCGGAGTTTGTTGGTTGCCTGGTTAAAGGTGATTAAACCTAGACCTACTAGCATTGCGCCTGCCAGCGGCAGGACTGGAATCAGCCAAGCGTATTGATAAAGCAGTTCCATGACTGATAGGTAGTTTAAAGTTTCTACTAGATATTGCCAAAACTGTAAACAATTGTGACACACGCCTGCGCGACTGGGCAGAAATACTTGCTGTAATTCTCAAGCATTGTCGATCGACAATGCTTGAGACCTACTGCATATTTTCCCGATCGAGCCGGTCGATCTAGTTCCCCTTAAATTTCTACCAAAATATAGATTGACAAATCCAGACTGTCTTGGACGGACAGGAATCAAGAAACCGAGTTTTTTAACCTATACTCTCGCGCTGCACACTATATTTTTGTAAAAAACTGTTTCTGCGTTCAGGACTGCGAGATTTGGCCCTGGTGGTGGCCGATCGACAAATCAGGAATTGCTTCTGCTTTCTACCTAAAAGCCGAATAACTTGCAGCCGTTACCTGTTAACTGCTTCCGGTTGCAGGCGTTGAGTTCGGGAAGAAAGTTGAGTCACCAGCATCCAGGAATCGAGAGTCCGCCGCAGTTCCTCGCGTCCTTGGTAGTCTTCCAATCTAAATCGAACTTTATCGCCTTCAAACAAAATCAGTGTGGGCAGACTTGTCAGCCGATAAGTGTGGGCCAACTTGAAACATTGATCGGCATTTACCCCAACCAGCTTGACTTTTTCTGCCCACTGTGCCTCAAAAGTCTTCAGCGTGGGGTCGATCGCGCGGCACAAACCGCACCAAGGAGCTGAAAAGTGAACTAAAACGGGGGTAGAGGCTTGAAACACCTCTTGTGCAAAAGTGCGTTCGCTAACCGACAACACCATGATCCCTCAAAATTTAATAATTTTTTTTCTATCCTAGGGATCATGCTACCAGTATATGTTCTTAGTTACACGCATCAAAAAAGGATGAATTTCCCACAGCAGGCCCGTAAAAATGACTACACCTACGTAGGAAGGGCGCAAAAACTCAAGCAAATCAAGGGTTTGACGCTTTTGTAGGATTGCCAAAAATGGAATTATTGAGGTTCGAGATTTGATGGTTTCAAAGGATTCTCCAAAACGAGCTTGAAGTCGCCTGTCGCCGTGCCACACTCCGAACAGGTGGTGAAGTACCAAACCCAGGGAAGTGACGAGGGTAAAGCTAGTGCCAATCCACAGGGTGTGGGCAATGCACCAAATCACCTGCCCCACCATTTGCGGGTGACGGGTGATGCGAATGATGCCAGTTTCGTAGAGGTGAACTTGGGGCTTTTGGACGGCGGCAATTTCTAGGAGGTTGAAAGTTGCTGGGTACAGAAACAGGAAGGAAATTGCCGAAAGTATCCAAACTGCGGGTTTAACTCCGGGCACTCCCTGTACTTGCCAAAGCTGCAGGCCGTCGTAGCGGTGGTTGAAAAAGTAGACAATCAGAATGACGGCTAGCGGCAAACTGACAAGGGCAAACAAAACGCGGTAAAGTCTGGGCCCGATCAGCTTTTCACCTCGGGGCCGGAGGGCTGCTAAACCGCTGTGGGCGATCGCAAAAACCAGTAACAGGCCCAGAATAACTAAGTGGGAGTCGAGCGCCAAGTCGATCGTCATTGCAAATATTAAGAAAAGTTATTGATTCTCGGCCAATTTGTGTCACAAAGTATCTATGGGAGCATTCAGCGGTTATCAGTCATCAGTCATTAGTGACCCAATAGCAACTAAAGACTGAGGACGGAGGACGAGTACAACTGCCTGTAAGGTTGCGTCTGTTGCAGCCAAATGACTGGCATCGAAGTCAACTCGGACTTTTGCATACCAAATCTAACCAGCTTGTCGATCGATCGCAGAGATTGACAGAATACCCGCCCCTACACCTACTGACAATTTAGATATATGTCTGACCTTCCTTTCACTTTAGACCAGTTACGCATTCTCAAGGCGATCGCCTCTGAAGGAAGCTTCAAACGCGCCGCAGACAGCCTCTATGTATCGCAGCCTGCAGTTAGCTTGCAGGTGCAAAACTTAGAGAGACAATTGGACGTGCCACTGTTTGACCGGGGGGGGCGCAGGGCTCAACTGACCGAAGCCGGACACCTGCTGCTGAGTTACGGCGAGAAAATTTTATCGCTTTGCCAGGAAACTTGTCGAGCTCTGGAAGACTTGCAAAATCTCCAAGGCGGTACTTTGATCGTCGGCGCTTCTCAAACAACGGGAACCTATTTGCTGCCCCGGATGATTGGGATGTTTCGCCAAAAGTACCCGGATGTAGCAGTACAGCTTCACGTTCACTCGACCCGCCGCACGGCGTGGAGTGTGGCCAACGGGCAAATCGATTTGGCAATTGTTGGCGGAGAAATTCCTACCGAACTTGTAGAAGCTTTAGAAATTGTTCCTTACGCTGAGGACGAACTCGCTCTGATTCTCCCTCCATCTCACCCGATGGTAGAACAAGAAACTATCCAAAAAGAAGACCTTTACAAATTGCAGTTTATATCCCTCGATGCGCAGTCTACTATCCGCAAAGTAATCGATCAGGTACTGACTCGCTGCGGCATTGACACGCGCCGCTTGAAAATCGAGATGGAACTAAATTCGATCGAAGCAATTAAAAATGCCGTTCAGTCGGGGCTGGGAGCTGCTTTTGTCTCGGTTTCGGCGATCGAAAAAGAGTTGCTCATGGGTGTTTTGCACAAATCTCAAATGGATGAAGTTGTAGTAACTCGGATTTTGTCGCTAATTTACAACCCCAACCGCTACCGTTCTAAAGCTGCCGAGGCTTTCAGCAATGAAATTTTGCCTTCCTTTGCTACTTATTCCACCATTCTGGAGAAGAAAGAACCTCCGGCGCTCGATTTGGGATTCATAGAAATAGCAACTTCCGACTCGGCGGGAAATTAATCTATTAGGTCGCCGGTTGTTAGCAGTTCGCAGTTATTAGTTGAGAGATTAAAATCTGGTTCGATCGCCCCTGGGAAAAATTAGCAATTACCAATTAGCAATTACCAATTACCAATTAGCAACAACCAATTACCAAAGCAAAATGGAAGTTTACTGCACCCGCCCGGGCTGCCCGCGCCCTCAAAATTATTTTTCCGACCTCGATGACAGTTCGCTGCTGAAAACGGTGCAGCAAAAATTTTGCACGACTTGCGGGATGCCCCTGATTTTGAGCGGGCGCTATTTGCCCGTGAGGTTGTTGGGTCAAGGCGGTTTTGGGGCGGCATTTTTGGCGAGAGACCGTTATACTCCGGCGATGCGGCAGTGCGTTGCTAAACTTTTGCAGCCGTCGGTAAGTCTGACTCTGCCACAGCTAAAAATCGCTCAAACTCTGTTTGAACGGGAAGCGGCGGTGCTGGAAGAACTGGGAAACGAACATTCGCAAATTCCGAGTTTGCTGGCTTTTTTTGAGCTGACTGTTCCGAGTTTGCAGCCGGGAAAAAACGATCAGTTGTTCTATTTGGTTCAAGAATTTATTGACGGTCAAAATTTGGAGGATGAACTAGCTGTTAAAGGCAAGTTTTCGGAGACCCAGACGGTGGAGGTGTTGCGGGAAATTTTGAAGGTTCTCGATTTTGTGCACTCTCGCGGTTCGATTCACCGGGATATTAAACCTGCTAATATTATGCGGGGTAAAAACGGTCGGCTTTATTTATTAGATTTTGGGGCGGTTAAACAAGTAACACAAAGTGTTGGGAGTGCAAAAGCTTCGACTGGTATTTATTCTTTGGGTTACGCTCCGCCAGAACAGATGAGCGGGCAAGAAGTGTATCCGGCAACGGATTTTTATGCTTTGGCTGTGACTTGCATTACTTTGCTCAGCGGTTTGCAGCCGGCGGAGTTGTTTGATAGTTACAGAAATGAGTGGAATTGGCAGTCGCGGGTGCAGGTAAGTTCGCGTTTGGCTCAAGTTCTCGATCGAATGTTATTATCCGCTCCCAGCCAGCGCTTTCAATCGGCAGCGGAGGTGGAAGCGGCTTTGAAATACAATTCTCAACAGCCTACGAGGGTCGTGGCACCGCCGACAGTCAGGACTGCGACTCCCCTACCGACTCAGCAGCTACCGCCGACTCAGCAGCCTTCTGTGCCTGTCCCTGCAACTCCTCCGTCTGGCCTGCAACCTTCGCCGAGAAGGGCTTTTTCTATTTGGGAGGTTTTGGGAGGGGCGGCGTTTACGGGTTTTGAGGGTGGGTTGCTGGCGATCGCCCTGACGAGTTTACCGCTTTCTCCGAGTGTTGGTATCGGATTGTTGGGTACGATCGTGGCGGGTTTGATTTACGGGCAGTACCGCAGGGCGATCGAACAAACTGAGATGTTGATTATTGGTGCAGGTACTCTGGCTTTGCTGTGGTTTTTCCCGGCTTTGCAGACGGCGGCAGTTGCGATTTATCCTAATTCTCCGCTCGCGGGCGTGTTATTTGTAGGATGGTTGGGTGCTTTGGGGGCGATCGCTGCAACAGCTATTTTTCGGTTGATTTATAAGTTGCTTTATCATATCTTTTAAGCCGATAGTTAATGACTCACAACCACATTTATGGATTCATAATCTGTATTGTGTAGGGTGCGCAGTGCGCACCTTACCGATATTATGTAAGTTTTGGACTAATCAGTAATGACTGATGACCGATGACTAATGGCTTGTTCAGTCTTGCTGGGTGGTAAACTGGCGGGCACCGATTAAAGAAAAGGCGATCGCAGCTACTAACAAAATCGGTATGCTGTACCAAGGAAACTTTGCCAGATCGTAAGCAGCGGCTCTCAATCCAATGCTTGCATAAGTCAGCGGCAATAGATAAACTATTCCTTTTAGGGCTACCGGCAGCGTTGTTGGATCGAAAAATGTTGCTCCTAAAAATGACATCGGAGTTATCAGAAAATTGTTGTACAATCCGACTGATTCGATAGATTTTACGGTTAAACCTACTATCACTCCCATGCCCGCAAATACAGCAGAGTTGAGAATTATTACTAACAAAAATAGTGGATTCAGAAACACGAGCTTTTGAGTAAACAAAACTGCTACTAAAATTACCGAAACAGAAGTCAGCATTCCCCGCAATATTCCTGCTAGCATTTTGCCCGCGTGCAAAGCGAGGGGGTGTACTGGCAGCAACAGCAATTCCTCAAATGTTTTAGTATAAAGGCGTTCGCCGCAAATCGAAAATACTGTGCCGGTAAAACTTACAGTCATCGATGAAAGTGCTACCATTCCCGGCAGCATAAATTCTAGATAATTGCCGCCAATTGCAGGTTTAGGCAAAGAACTTCCCAACCCGAAACCAAAAGCTAAAATGTAAATTATTGGGGATACTAAACCAGCAGCGGCAACTGGCACGATTCTGACTCGCAAATCTAACCATTCTCCCCAAAACACGGTGATTGTGTCTGTTAATATAGTTGTCAGCGATGTTTTTTTCATGATTTGGTACTGCGGTCTCCTTATAGCGGTACAGCTATTGATGTATTAAATCTTGTACGTTAGTTAATAACGGTAATGTGTGCACTGCATACCTACACATAATTAATTTATTAAATTGTGTACGTTAGTTAAAATTGTAAAGTTAAAATGCCAAATAATCAAGGCTACTGCACTGTTCTATTTTCGTTTCAGTTAAAGGCAATTTACCTAATTCTACTTTTTCCGGTTCTCGGTTCAACCAAATTGCTTTTAATCCAGCGGCTTTAGCACCGCAATAATCTGCTTTTAAACTGTCGCCTATATGCAACACATTTTCTGCAAGGCAGTTGTGCTTTTGCAAAGCAGCGGTAAAAATTTGAGAGTCTGGTTTTGCTGCACCAACTTCGGTGGAAATTGTCACTGATGTGAAATATTCAGCTAAATTCAGTGCTTTTAATACTGCATAAATTCGGGAATCGAAATTCGATACTACTGCTAATTCAATTCCTTGTTGCTGCCACTTATTTAAGGCTGGGAATACGTCTGGATAGACGAACCAAGGTTCGGCGCTGGCAAAATGAGCGTAGAGTTGGGCAAAGAAATTAGGAAAATCGGAAAATTGGTGATAAACGCCTGCTATCTGGAAGGCTTTAGCGCAAACTGTTTGCCACCATTCAAATTCTAACTGGGGAATTTTTGCTAATTCTATCCCTGGAAATGCCATCGGACTTGCTGAAGCAAAGCTTTGGGAAAATGCTGCATTTAACTCTTGACTATTAACTGTTACTCCAAAACTATTGGCTAATTGTCGGTAAACTTCGCCGACGCTGCCGCGAACGTCAAACAGTGTACCGGCGGCATCTAAAAAAATAATTTTGGTCATTGTCAGTTGTTAGTTGTTGGCGGATTTATCACACCAGAATGATTGGCAATATTGCCCGCAGGTTCAAATCGACCGCCTAAATATTTGGCGAGGAATTCTTCGGCGATCGCATAAAAGTGCAGGCGATTTTCCGGCCGCGCAAATCCGTGTCCTTCATCTGTATACAGCACGTATTCTACAGGTTTGCCGGCTTGCTTCATGGCATTGACAATTTGCTCGCTTTCTGCTAATTTAACTCGCGGGTCGTTAGCACCTTGGGCGATGAGTAAAGGTTTCTGAATTCGATCGACAAAAGATAAAGGCGAGATCGATTTCAAAAACTCTGGTTCTGTTTCCAAATTGCCCACGCGGTGATACAGACTTGCTTTTCTCGGTTCCCAGTAAGGGGGAATAGTTTGCAGCAGCGTAATCAAATTGCTTGGCCCGACAATATCGACGGCGCAGGCAAAAACATCGGGACTAAAAGTCAATCCCACTAAGGCGGCATAACCGCCGTAGGAACCGCCCATAATCGCAATTTTATCCTGTTGGGAAATTCCTGTTTCTACCAGCCAATTTACGCCATCTAGCAAGTCGTCGTGCATTTTAGCGGCCCATTCGCGATTGCCGGCATTGAGAAAGGCTTTGCCGTAGCCGGTGGAACCGCGAAAATTAATTTGCAAAACGGCGTAACCTCGGTTTGCCAGCCATTGGGCTTGTGGATTGTAACCCCAGGTATCGCGTGCCCAGGGGCCGCCGTGTACTAGCAAGACTGTCGGTACGGGTGTTGAGACACCAACCGGTTTTGTTAGGTAGCCGTGAATGGTTAAACCATCTCTTGCGGTGTAAGAAATGGGTTCCATTGATGATAGCGGTAGCCCTTCGAGTTTGGGTTGGTTGCTGAACACAAAGGTGAAAGTTTTGGAAGTGCGATCGTAGGTATAGTAGTAAACTGGGCCGTCGTCTGTCCTGTAAGCAATTAGCCAAGTAGTGTCGGCGAGGTTGCGGCTGGTGAGGTCGAATTCGCCGGGACGGAATTTGCCGATCGCCTCAAAATCTTCTGCTATGCTTTGATCTAAAATCTGCCACTCTTGCTTGTCCTTGTAGAAGGAAACTGCCTGAATCTCTCGCTTGGTCGGGTGTATCAAAATATCGCCGACATCGTATTCTGGGTCAGAGGCGAGATCGGTTTCTTGTTTGGTTTCCAAGTCGAGTGCGATCGAACGTTTGGCGTTAGCATCGTGATTGCCGAGGATGTAAAGAATTTTGCCGTTTTCTGAGAACATGACGGCACCGCCTTCATCGTCCGGGCCCCAGCGTCGCAGGCTTTCCCAAGACTTATCGGCAGTTTCTCGAAATAGCAATTCTGTACCGCCGTCGGGAGTTGTGGCTGTTGCCGCCCGCACTTGAAATTGGGCGTCCGCAATCCAAGTCCAACCCATGATGTTACCGGGGTTGTCGGTGTCGAGTTCAACGGCACCGTTTTGCAGGTTGATGCGGTAAACATCGTGTTTGCGGCGATCGCGGATGTTCATTTCCACTAATATTTCATTAGGGAAGTTGCGGTCAAGGGCGAGTGGCTGAGCTCGAACACCTTCAAAGGGTGTCAAGTCGCGAACCAGGTTTGACTGGATATTGACTGAGAATAAATGCCATTTTTCATCACCATCAATATCTTGCTGATAAATGAGTTCTTCGCCGCTGTAAGTCCAGAAAAAGATGCGAATGCCTCGTTTTTTATCGGCTGTCAGTTGGCGGTCATCTGCTTGACCGACGGTACGCAATTGCACTTGCAAGACGTTGTTTTCGTCGGGTGCAATGTAGGCGATATACTTGCCGTCTGGTGAAAGTTGGGGGCGGGTTTTTTCTGGGTTGCCGAACAGAATTTCCCGCTTAATGAGGGGCGGAAGTTCGGTTTTTGGCTGTTGAAATGTTAAATTTTGCATTTTTTTTGTGCCTGAGATTGCCTAGCTGAGGGGCGGGCAGGATGCCCACCCCACAAAAAAGCTGAATCTTAGTGAAACAGGCCGGAAAGCCTGTTGCTGAACAATAAAACTAATTATTTGTGGAACAGGCATCTTGGCTGTTGCTGAGGGGCGGGCAGGATGCCCACCCCACAAAAAAAACTGAATCTTGGTGGAACAGGCATCTTGCCTGTTGCCGATCTATTTGAAAAAGCATCGATTAGCTTTTAAGCAACTCTTGAATCGGCTTGCTAATCCAATTGAAACCAACTTTTAATTGATGGTCAAATGTGGGCATCCGATAGAGATAAGCTAAGCGGCGAGCAATGTGTGCTAGTTGTCCGTCGAGTTTAATTCCTAAACCGGCTAGGGTGGCGTTGTCTATTCCTAATGTCATCATTTCTCCTAGCGGCTGATAGCGGAAAGGAAGCAATGGGCGGCCGGTGAGGGAGGCCCAAATGTTCCAGGCGGTGTAGTCAGCTTGCTGGAAGGCTGTTTGGGCTGTTGCGGGGACTTTTTGACCAGTTGCATCGTGACATTCTGCTAGGTCTCCCAAGGCAAATATATCTGGATGGTCGATAATTTGCATTTGCGAATTGACTGTTAATTGACCGCGGCGGTTTTGTTTGAGGGGTAGCGATCGCACTGCTTGACTAACTTGAGTTCCTACTGTCCACAATACGATGTCTACGGGGAGAACATCTACTTGTCCTTTGTAAAGTAAGGATATTGTGTCCGATCCGATCGCCTCTACTTCTGTTTCTAAGTCGATCCACACTTGCCGTTTTTCTAAAGCTTTGCTGGCGGCTTCGCGGTTAAACTCGGGTGATGTCCGCAGAATCATGTCGGCTTGTTCGACTAACCGCACGCGACCTTTGTCTCCGAGTCGATCGGCTAATTTACAAGCTAATTCTACTCCCGAATAACCGGCCCCGACGATCGCCACCCGAATTTTATCGGTATTGCTGGCTTCTAAAAATCGCAGTCTTTCTTCTAAGCGGTAGGCGTCGTCGAGGGTGCGAAACGAGTAAGCGTATTCAACGGCACCTTTGACCATATCTAGGGGAGTTTCGCCGCCTAAAGCTAAAACCAGGCGATCGCACGGAATTTCTGGCCCGTCGTGCAACTGCACTCGCTTTTCCTCCACATCGATGCCGGAGACAGTACCTTGACAAAAGCGCACGCCTGTGTTTTGCAAGAGTTCTGCAAACGGCGGGGCAATTTCCCAGGTTTGGAGTTCGCCGGTCAGCAGTTCGTACAGCAGGGGAACGAACAAAAATCGATCGCGGCGGTCAACTAGAACAATTTCGGGTTTTTCGGTTTTGGAGAAGGGTAACTGACTCAAGCGCAGGGCTGTGTAGAGTCCGCCGAAGCCTCCGCCGAGAATGCAAATCCGGGGTTGTTGTTGAGTCATGGTGTTTTGTTTGAGGGGCTGGTCGGTAGCAAGGCAACTTATCTTATTGTAACGAGAGGGGGAGTGGGAGAGGGAGAGAGACGGGGAGTGGGAGAGTCGGAGATTCGGAAAATTTTCCCTCGAACCTCCAACCTCCACATCCCTGGGTGAAATTCGTTGAATACATTAAAGCTGTTACAGAATCCGTTGCCGAACTTCCCTCTTCCCTCTACATCTCTAGCTTTGATTAGCTCTACCTATTAGCCGCCATCAAATTTTCTGAATGTTCGGAGAACTAATTTTGTACTATATTAATTGATAACGCATAATTATGCAAATTAAATTCACTTTTTATACGGTCATCTACTCTAACACTTGCCACCGCACTCACAAGTGAAAAAATCATGCAAATTTCCTCCAATTCTTCTAAAGTTAAGAACGGCGATCGCAATAACGGAGACGGCCCATGTTTGTTAAATAGCGAAGAACGATATAAAAATTTAGTAGCTAATATTCCCGGTGCTGTCTACCGCTGTACCTGCGACTTTACGGGCGACGGGGGATTAACACGGACAATGGCGTTTTTGAGCGAAGCCGTTCAAGAAATATCAGGCTATCCATCTTCTGATTTTATCAACGATCGCGTCCGTTCTTTTGCCAGCATTATCCATCCTCAAGACCGCAAAAATGTGGATGCTACTGTCAAAAAAAGTGTAGCAACCAGAACTCCGTACATCCTTGAATACCGGATTGTCAGGGCTGACGGCGAAATTAGCTGGGTTTACGAAAAAGGCAAAGCTGTTTGCTGCGAGGCGGACGAGGCTAGAGGAAAACAAGAGGGACAAGGGGAAATTGAGGGCTTTTTGTCGGCTGTTGTTTCGCCGGTTTCGCCGGTGGCAAATTCTCTGTCTCGGGTTGTTTATCTCGACGGAGTGATTTTGGATATTACTGAACGAAAGCGAGCTGAGGAAAACCTGCGAAACACTCAAGATTTTCTGAATGCGGTACTGCAAAATCTGCCGGTTAGCGTCTTTATTAAAGATGCTGTAGAGCAAAAATTTATTTATTGGAATACTGCTAGCGAAGAATTGTTTGGCTATTCCAGCGATGAAGTGCTCTTAAACAATGCTGCTGACTTGTTGAAGTCAGAGGAGGCCAATTACTTGCACGCACAAGATTTAGAAGTGCTGGCAACGAGAAAAGGCGTCGATTTGCCCGAAGAAACTATCGAACTTCCGCGCCGGGGAAAGCGGATTTTGCACACTAAAAAAGTTCCTTTGTTTGACGATTCGGGCGCGCCTAAGTACATTCTGGGTATTGCTGAAGATATTACGGAAAGCAAAAAAACTGAAACAGAATTGTCGCGGTTGGCTATTGTGGCTCAAAAAACGCAAAATGGTGTGATTATTACTGATGCTCAAGGCTGCATTGAATGGGTGAATGAAGGATTTACTCGGATTAGCGGTTACGTGCTGGCAGAAATGCAGGGAAAAAAACCGGGTGATGTACTGCAAGGCCCTCAAACAGACCCGCTAAGTATTGCTCAACTGCGATCGGCTTTGGCTGCGGGGGTGCCGTTTAATCAGGAAATTTACAATTACAAAAAGGATGGAAGGGGTTATTGGGTGGCGCTTTCGATCGCCCCCATTTATCAAGAAAATGGGGAACTCGAAGGTTTTATTGCGGTGCAAACTGATATTACCGATCGCAAGCAAGCAGAGGAAACACTGAGGGAGAGGGAGAATTATTACCGCTGCATTGTCGAGACGGCTTCTGAAGGCGTTTGGATGTTTGACAGCGAAAGTATCACGACTTTTGCTAACTCTCGGATGGCCGAAATGCTGGGGTATACTGTGGAGGAAATGCTGGGGCGATCGCTGTTTGAGTTTATGGGCTGCGACTGTAGAAAAATAGCTGAAAGTTACGTCCAGCGCAGGCGGCAAGGCATTCGCGAACGCCACGATTTTAAGTTTACTCGCAAAGACGGATCTCACTTGTGGGCGATCGTGTCGGCGACGCCGATGTTCGACGGTGAGGGCGAATTTTCAGGTGTTTTGCGGATGATTACCGATATTAGCGATCGCAAACAAGCAGAAGCAGAATTGCGCCAAACTCTCAAAGAGTTGGAATTTGAAAAATTTGCTTTGGATCAATCGGCAATTGTCTCGAATACCGACGAATTCGGAGCCATTACCTATGTTAACGCTCAATTTTGCGAACTATTTCAATATTCCCGAGAAGAACTGATCGGCAAAACCCACAGACTTGTCAATTCTGGCTATCACCCAGCAGATTTTTTCAAGCAGCTTTGGTCAACCATCCGCCAGGGAAAGGTTTGGCGGGGAGAAATGAAAAATCAAGCTAAAGACGGTACATTATTCTGGTTGGATACTACGATTGTACCTTGCTTAAATACCAGCGGAGAACCCCATCAATATGTAGCAATTCGCAAAGATATTACCAAGCGCAAACACGCCGAAGAAGCGGTGCAGCTTTCCGAAAGTCAACTGAGGACTAAAAATCAAGAATTGGCCAAGGCCCTGCGGGACGTGCATAAAACTCAAAGCATGATGGTTCAAAATGAAAAAATGGTAAGTTTGGGGCAATTAGTCGCTGGCGTTGCTCACGAAATCAACAATCCAGTTAGCTTTATTTACGGCAATGTCATGCACGCTGACGATTACTTTAAAGACTTGCTAAAAATGCTGCAACTTTACCAGCAGGAATACCCGCATCCAACACGGGCAATTCAACAAGAGATAAATGATGGTGATTTTAATTTTCTGCTCCAAGATTTGCCGAAACTGTTAAATTCGATGAAAATGGGAGCCGAGCGAATTCGCCAAATTGTGCTGTCACTGAAGAATTTCTCGCGCTTGGATGAAGCGGAACAAAAACAGGTTGACATTCACGAAGGGATTGAAAGCACTTTGTTGATTTTGCAACACAGGTTGAAAGAAACCGCAGGGCATCCTAAAATTGTGCTGCTCAAAGAGTTCGGTAATTTGCCGCGCGTACAGTGTTATGCGGGACAGTTGAATCAGGTTTTTATGAATATTATCGCCAATGCAATTGATGCTTTGGAAGAGGCAATGGAAACCGGAAAGTGGGCTGAGGGGGAACAATCACCTATTCCTTCTTGTCCTTCGCCTACGCTGCGGATTTGTACGGAGGTAAAGTACGAACAGGATGCTTTGATGCAGGGAGATAGTGTTATTTCTGATGCTTCGAGGCGGCATCCTTCTCATATTGTGATTCGGATTGCTGACAACGGCCCGGGGATTCCGATAGATGTTCGCGAAAGGTTGTTCGATCCGTTTTTTACTACGAAAGAACCGGGTAAAGGTACTGGTTTGGGGCTGTCGATCAGCTATCAAATTGTGGTGGAAAAGCACGGCGGGCAGCTTCAATGCCATTCCGCACCGGGTCAAGGCACGGAATTTGCGATCGAGATTCCTGTAAAGAAAAGAGTTAGTTAGTAAGGTGAATTTTGCACCTGACAGTTAGCTAGTCAGGTGTAAATAATGGAATAGTTAGTGAAGGAATTAGGAAGTTATCCCATGAATTACAACGTAATTTACGACGGTAATTGCAATCTCTGCGTTACCTTGGTGCAGTTACTAGAAAACTTAGATAAAGGCAAAAATTTTGAGTATATTTCGATGCAAGATTTAGAGCAATTAAAGCACTTTGGGATAACTTCTGGTGACTGCGAAATGGGGATGATTTTGATAGATGCGGAGAATCCAGAACGCCGCTGGCAAGGCAGCGATGCGGCGGAGGAAATCGGACGGATATTGCCTGCTGGCGAGGTGTTTGTGGCTGCTTACCGGGCAATGCCGGGGATGAAGTGGATGGGCGATCGCGTGTACGAACAAGTCCGCGATAACCGCTATACTTTGTTTGGCAAGCGATCGACTACTTACAAATCTGTTTATCCAGTTGGCTGTAGGTCGATCGACAATTGCGATAGTTTGAAATAAGTCACACTCAAGCACCATTGTCAAGAACAGGCTTTCCGGCCTGTTCCACAAAAATTAAATTTTATTGTGGGCCGTTGCTCCGACGCCGCCTCTAAACGGATTATTAGAAATAGTGCCAGATCGTTGATATCAATTCACTTAGGATGTGCCGTCCAATCCCTGCTACAATCCCTGGAACTTAACTATTAAACAAACCGAATATCTCGCGGCAAAAGTGTTTGAGCTTTTCGGCAGACTCCGCAGCGGGTTCGGTTGCACCGACAAAACCCCAATTGTCAACGGTGGAAAAGCGCCACTGCTGACCAGTATGATCGTAACCCGCTGCCTCAACCCCGATCGCCCGCCGATATCCTTCCACCGGATCTTGGTAAAATCGGATTTGAATCAAGATGCTGCGGCTTTGCAGCAAACGGCTTCTACCGGGAAAATGGAAGCCAATGTCGATCGAATCTGGATCGACAAGTTCTCTGGTATCCTCGTCATTCATCCAAGGTTTCAAATCAACTTTTGCATCCGGGAATTCGGACTTGAATAAATTAACCACCGCAGCAATTTTGCTGGCAACTTCTATATTTCTGGCTTGTTCGGCAGCGTTCACTCGAAAAACTCCTATCAAATATAGTTATTACATTTAGCTAACAATGTAACTGCATACTGCCGAATGTAGACTGCCAACAGCGGACTTTTTCAGAAATAATTAGGCATTGACAAATTTTCATATATGTGTTGTGCCGTTTTTAGCCGAATCTCGATCCCCCTAAATCCCCCTTAAAAAGGGGGACTTTGAGCATAGTCTTGTCCCCCCCTTATTAAGGGGGGTTAGGGGGGATCTCCGGATTTTAAAACACGCCATAGTTCCATAATCTTAATTCAGGGGAAGTGCGATCGCAAATTCCGAACCTTCTCCCAGCATCGATTCGCAAGTTAGTTTACCGCCGTGGGTTTCTTCCACAATTTGCCGGCTGATAGACAACCCCAAACCCGTACCTTTTCCTACTCCTTTGGTAGTAAATAAATGGTCAAATATTTTCGACTTCACCTCCGATGACATCCCTTGACCGTTATCTTTGATTTTAATCACCACGCTGTTGCTATCCTCCGAGAGTTGAGTGATAATGGCGATCGTATTCGGTAAAGCTTCAATTTCAGCGTAAGTGCGGCCTTGATTGGATTCCTCAAAACAGTCGATCGCATTTGCCAGCAAATTCATAAATACCTGATTCAGTTGCCCAAAATAACATTTAACTGGCGGGATATCTCCGTATTCTTTGATAATTTTAATCGCGGGGCGAGTATCTTTAGCTTTCAGGCGATACTGTAAAATCATCAAAGTGCTGTCGATTCCCTCATGAATATTTGCGGACACTTTATTCGCACTGTCAGCGCGGGAAAAAGTCCGCAAAGACTTGCTAATATTGCGGATGCGCTCTGTACCTGATTTCATAGATAAAAGCATTTTTGGCAAATCTTCGATTAAATATTCTAACTCAATCTCCGATGCTTTATCCTCTAATTCATCTCCAGGATTAGGAAATTTTTCTTGGTAAAGTTGTAAGCAATCAATCAAATCTAAGCTAGCCTCAGCAGCAGAATCAAGATTGCCCGCAATAAAACCGAGCGGATTGTTAATTTCGTGAGCAACCCCTGCAATCAAGTTGCCTAGAGCAGACATTTTTTCGCTTTGAATGAGTTGCAGTTGTGCCTGTTGCAGTTCATTGAAAGATTTTTCTAACTGTTGAGATTTATCTTTTTCGCGCGCGTACAAACCAGCATTTTCTACAGCAATAGCAACTTGAGAAATTAACACTTTTAATACTTCTACTCTCTCGGCAGTAAAGGCTCCTACCGTCAAAGCATTTTCTAGATAAATTATTCCGCGCCGCTGAGATTGATAAATCATCGGCAAACAGAGAATTGATTTGGGTTGAT
>JAICRN010000148.1 GCA_025937335.1 Microcoleus sp. TY_ISSM_2_bin.22 | reverse complement strand
TCATATCTATCCGGTCAAGTCCCTTGACGGCATACCTGTGAGTCAAGCAACTATTCTTGCCAGTGGATCTCTAGAAGGCGATCGCTCTTTGGCAATCTGCGATGAAGCAGGAGAATTTGTTAACACTAAGCGCAACAGTGGAGTTGATTTTCTGCGCTTATCATTTGATCTCAAAAAGAGAATTGCCGGCCTGAAAATACAAGACACCGAACAAGAAATATTTTTTCATGTAGATAGAGAACGCCCAGGGATAGAATATTGGTTGAGCAACTACTTCGGTTTCCCCGTCAAGTTAATTGAAAACTTGCTGACAGGTTTTCCCCAGGATACCGCTGCGCCCGGGCCAAGCATTATCAGTACCGAAACAATTGCCGAAGTTGCATCTTGGTTTCCAAGAGTTTCCGTTAACGAGATGCGCCATCGCTTGCGAGCTAATATTGAAATAGGAGATGTCCCGGCTTTTTGGGAAGACCAACTTTTCCCACAAGCTGATGAAATTGTCAGGTTTAAAATAGGTAAAGTAATATTTGAAGGCATTAATCCCGGTCAGCCCTGTCTCCTATCTACGCGAAATTATGCAGCGAAAGAAGCTTATCCAAATTTAAAAAATCTACCAGCAGCAAAGCAGAATGAAATCCTGTCTAACTTGGTAAAAAAAAGGCATTTAAATCAATTCGATCGGCTGATAGTTAACACCAGAGTGCCACCTCAATCAGCCGAAAAAATAGTACACATAGGAGACGAAGTTCAAATTATCACCGTCAGCAAATCCCTATTTAATACCATTCCTGATTAGTTGTATGGCACGAGTCTTATCAAACCGGCGGCAACTCCAAAGTCAGCTTACCCAACACACCGGTTCTAAAATCGTTTAACATTTGCCGCGCAGTTCGTTCGACATCTCCTTTATACCTGTCTTTTGCTACGTCGTGCAAATAACCTTCACCGTTACTAGATGCTGGATCTAACTTATACCTGGATTTGAAACCAGATATTGATATCAAATTGTCATCAGCCGCCTCAAGCTTTAGGAGCAAATCAACCATCGCTGCTGCTACTACCTGATTGTCGTAAGCTGCTTCGCCAATATCTTCGCAAATAGCTAATTTTAGGGCATTTTCTTGATTGTTAATTCGGGTTGGGATCACTCCCGGGGCGTCTAATAATTCAATTTCGTCAGAAATGCGAATCCATCGGAGCGATTTAGTTACTCCAGCTCTGCGGGCACTGTCTACCACTCTCCGCCCTAACAGCCGATTAATTAAAGCAGATTTCCCGACATTTGGAAAGCCGATTACTACCGCCCGGACTGGACGGGGCAGCATACCTCGATCGAACCTTCTTTTATTTAACTGCACCCCAGCATCCTGCACGGCATCCGCCACAGCGTCTACTCCGTGACCGTGTTCGGCATTAGTAAAATACGCCGTTTCCCCTTGCGTATCAAACCATGTTTCCCACGCCTCGATCGCGCGAGGCGTAATCATGTCCATGCGGTTGATGACCAATACTCGAGCCTTGCCTCCCACCCAGCTCGGCATTTGGGGGTGGTAAGTAGCCAATGGAATGCGCGCATCTCTGACTTCGAGCACCACATCTACTCGCTTTAGCTGTTCTTTTAATGCCCGTTCAGCTTTGGCAATGTGACCGGGATACCAGTGAATTTTCATTAGTTATTTAGTTATTAGTCATCAGTCATCAGTCAGCAGTCATTAGTCACCAGCCATTAGTCACCAGCCATTAGTCGCTGTGTCAGGGTGGGTTTACGCATACCCTGGATTTACATAATAGATACGGGTGAACCCGCCCCTACAGAATCTACGTTTATTTGGTCGGACACGATATGACACGCGACTAATGACTAATGACTAATGACTAAGGCACAATCAAAACGGCACAAGGAGACAGATTGATTACCCGATTGGTAACGCTGTCAGAAGCCCCCTCATCGGTTAAACCCATCCCCCGACAGCCCATTACAATCAAATCGGCCCCAATTTCGTCAGCCACATCACAAATCGTGAAAGCCGGTTTGCCTTCTCGCTCAATGATTTCAGCTTCGATTCCCTGCTGGGAAAACATCGATTGGGCCTCAGACAGCAGTTTGGCGACTGCTTCCGGGGAACTCATCACCTCTCGCGGCGGGGAGTCCGACTCCTCGGCTGGAGGTTCGACTACCGACAGAATAACTAAACGAGAGCCGTAGGTTTTCACAATATTGACAACCTTTTCCGCGGCTTCGCGGGCTTCTCGGCTTTGATCGACAGGAAATAAGACAGTCTTGAACATAGTGCGCATCTCCCGGACGCGGACTCCGATAAAATGTTTACGTTGAGCCAATCAGTGCCGTTTGTTTCATCTTCCGTTTTTTGTACGGACGCGGTTGAATGCGTCCGAGGCTACAAGTGCAAGTGACCAGTGCCGCCATTTCAACGGAATTCGACAAAAACACACATATTAGGAGGTTAATCCTGTGACCAAAAAAACTGTAGCAAATTTATCGGCATCGGACTTATCGGGCAAACGGGTACTGGTGCGGGCGGACTTTAACGTGCCGCTCGACAACGGCAATATCACCGATGATACTCGTATCCGGGCTGCTCTGCCGACAATTCAAGATTTAGCGTCCAAGGGTGCTAAGGTCATTTTGTGCAGCCACTTCGGCCGTCCCAAGGGCGTGACCGAGAAGTTGCGCTTGACTCCGGTTGCGAAACGGCTGTCGGAATTGTTGGGTAAAGAGGTCAAAAAGACTGACGACTGCATCGGCGATGAAGTCGCTGCTACAGTCGCCGCGATGCAAGATGGCGATGTGGTTTTGCTGGAAAATGTCCGCTTCTACCCAGAGGAGGAGGCAAACGACCCGGAATTTGCTAAGAAGTTAGCTTCGGTAGCAGATTTGTATGTCAATGATGCTTTTGGTACGGCTCACCGGGCTCACGCTTCTACTGAGGGCGTTACTAAGTATCTGAGTCCTTCTGTGGCTGGGTTTTTGATGGAGAAGGAACTGCAATATCTCGGCAGTGCGATCGACAATCCTCAGCGTCCTTTAGCTGCTATTATCGGCGGTTCTAAGGTTTCCAGCAAGATAGGAGTCATTGAAAAACTGCTGGAGAAGTGCGATAAATTGCTGTTGGGCGGTGGGATGGTTTTCACATTCTACAAAGCTCGCGGTTTGAGCGTTGGCAAGTCTTTGGTGGAAGATGACAAGCTGGAATTGGCTAAGTCTTTGGAAGCTAAGGCCAAGGAACGGGGAGTTACTTTTCTGTTACCTACTGATGTGGTAGTTGCTGACAAATTTGCTGCTGATGCCAACACTCAAACTGTCCCTGTTGAAAGCATCCCCGACGGTTGGATGGGTTTGGATATCGGCCCGGATTCAGTAAAAACTTTCCAAGATGCTTTGGCCGATTGCAAAACTGTAATCTGGAACGGGCCGATGGGCGTGTTTGAGATGGAGAAGTTTGCTGTAGGAACCGAAGGAATCGCTCATTCTTTGGCTGGACTTACTAAAACTGGTACTACCACAATTATCGGTGGTGGTGACTCGGTGGCGGCTGTGGAACAGTTGAATTTAGGCGAACAAATGAGCCACATTTCCACTGGTGGCGGTGCTAGTTTGGAACTGCTCGAAGGTAAGGAACTGCCTGGTGTTGCTGCTTTAGATGAAGCTTAATTAAGTTAAGTAGGGCGGGCTTGGCCCGCCTTGCTCTAAGCAGGTCTAAATCCTTGGCTGCGAATCATTTTTTTGGGGATTTACCGCAGAGGGCGCAGAGAACGCAGAGCAACAGAAAAGAGAGCAGGATATGGGTTTAAAGTCTACAGTTTGCTAGTATAATTTATTTGAAGTAGCAGTGAGGTTTGTTTGTGAAACTTAAAATCTTGGCAACTGTAACGGCAAGTTTAGCTTTGTTTTGGCTTGCAGCTCCCGTTAAAGCTCAAAATCCAGATCATGTTAGGCAATTGCTGGAAACTAAAGAGTGCGAGGGCTGTGACTTGAGAAATGCTGATTTGTTCAAGGCTAGCTTGTACAGAGCTAATTTAAGAGGAGCCGATTTAAGCGGAGCAAATCTCTATGAAGCTAATTTGCTAGAAGCGGATTTAACTGATGCTAATTTGGCGAATGCTAACTTAGTTAATGCCGAGATGTACGGGGCAGACTTGGAGCGTGCTAATCTGCGAAGTGCGGATTTGTCTAATGCTTTTTTGGGGCGAACGAATCTGACGAGTGCTGATTTGCGCGGTGCTAAACTTTTTAATGCGAATCTGGGCGAAGCTTATCTGCTGCAAGCTAATTTGTCGAATGCGGATTTGAGGCGTTCGCTGCTGTTTAGAGTTAATTTGAATCGCGCGAATTTAAGCGGAGCGGATATGTCTTTCGCGGATGTGCGCGATAGTAATTTGCAGAATGCTATTTTGTCAAATACTCGGCTTCCTAGGGCTCAATTGACCGGGACAAATATCGATGCGGCGAATAACGTGCGGCAGGCTGATTTGGAACGTGCCAACTTGCGGGGTACGAATTTGGGACCCGGGGTTTGTGCGATAACTAATTTTCCTTATTGTGTTTTGAATTTGGAATAATCTGCCTGCTGAGTGCGTCAGCCTCCATTATTTTGGCAGCTACGGGAGTTTTGGCTCCCGCCCAAAAACGGATACAAGTTCCCCACTTAAGTCGTGGAAAGATCAAAATTTTAGACTAAAGTTCCAGCTCCCAGATGAATCTGTAGAGTAAATCTAAAATCTAAAATCTAAAATCTAAAATTTACTGACCCGGCCCAAAAACGGAGACCAGCCACCGACTTAAGTTGTGGAAAGATCAAAATTTTAGACTAAAGTTCCAGCTCCCAGATGAATCTGTGGAATAAATCTAAAATCTAAAATCTAAAATCTAAAATCCACTGGCTGGCGCACTCTAGGTTGAACTCCGAGCTAAGTTTTAGGTGGTTTGTATCCCCTTTCTAGAGCAAATCTGACAAGCTGGGCCCGATTTTCTAGCTGTAATTTGCTGAAAATGCTGCCTAAATGAGCTTGCACAGTCCGGGGGCTAATAAACAGCCGATCGCTAATTTGTTTGTTAGTATAACCCTGGATTACCTCCCAAAAAACTCTTTCCTCGGCTGGTGTTAAAGGCAAAGGTGCTGGTGCTGGCAATACTGCCACAAATTTTGGCTCCACCGCCCTACCGCTAGAAGTTTGCAGAAGTCGGACAATTTCGGCGTGAATGCGGTGAGAGCGCTCTAACTGCGCCTTTACCTTAGCTAAAATTTCTTCAGACTGAAAAGGTTTTACCAGATAATCGTCACCGCCGATCGAATGACCTTCAACTTTTGACTCAATCTCGCTTTGACCAGACAAAAATATAAAGGGAACTAACTGTCCCAAACGGGTAGTTCGCAAACGGCGACAAAACTCAAACCCGTCCATTTCTGGCATCATCACATCTGAAATTACCAAATCTGGGGGGGCATTTTCAAAAATCGAGAGCGCCTCAACCCCTGAATTAGCGCATTCAACTCGATATCCTTGGCTTTCCAGGTACATTGCTAAGACTGTTTGACAGTCTGCTTCGTCGTCAACCACTAATATTCTTTCCATGACGGGCTTGCACCAATTCCAGTTGACAGTTCTTGAAACTGCCGGTTCCAAAGTTGGAACTTAAATGAGTTTACCTGCTACAACTTGATAAAGGCTCCCAATTTCAAGACGCCACAATTCCTCAAATAGTCCAATTACAGGCGCAGATAGCATAAAAGGGGAAGAAGTAGAGGAATATGGGGGAAAATCTGCTTCTTTGATTCGCCTTTCCTAAAAAGCTACAACTTTTTATGAGTCGCCGTCAACTTTTCTGCAGAAAATAGAAGGTAAAAGAAATAATTTTATTTTATTATACAGAAATCTCGGTTACAGTTACACTATTCCTAGACCAGACATTGAAAGGTTTTTAGATTTTTCTGGTTCGGACACAGGTACAAAAGGGACAACGCGAGCAGGTGCTGCTGCTGGCGGCTGCGCGAACAAACCCGGGTCGACAACCAACATACTTTCAAGTATCGGTGCTGGTTCGGGGCGGCTGAACAGATACCCCTGCATGATATCGCACTGATGCTGTTTCAAAAAAGCTAATTCTGCTTCGGTTTCCACTCCCTCAGCAATTACTGTCATCTTCAAACTGTGACCCAGTAAAATGACTGCTGTAGTAATAGCAGCATTTTGAGTATCTTCGTTGGCATTGCGGACGAAAATTCGATCGATCTTTAAACTGTCAAAAGCAAATTGCTTGAGATATCCTAAAGTAGCGTAACCGGTACCGAAGTCGTCAATAGCAATCCTGATTCCTAGAGCTTTTAGTTCATTTAAAGTAGCGCCTGCAACTGTCGCGTTTTCTACCAAAGCGCTTTCAGTCATTTCTAATTCTAAATTAGCAGGCTCCAAGCCTGTAGTTTCCAATATTTGCACGATTCGCGGCTTGAGTTCCGGGTCGGACAACTGCCGGGCAGACAAATTTACTGATATTCTAAAGGGCGAAAACCCCGCCGCCAGCCAGCTAGCGGCTTGAGCGCAAGCTGAAAGCAGTACCCATTCACCAATCTGAATAATTAAACCTGTTTCTTCTGCTAAGGGAATAAATTCGCAGGGAGAAATTATACCTCGATCGGGATTTTGCCAGCGCACCAAAGCTTCAGCGCCGACAACTTGTCCGCTAGCAATATCTACTTGTGGCTGATAGTATACCTGAAACTCACCTTGTGCCAAAGCGCGGCGCAGCAGAGCTTCCAAAGCCAACTTTTCAGGAGAAAGGGTGGAAACCTTCGTCGATTCGTTAACTAAATCTTTGAGTCTAGCTTCTGCTTGGTGAAGCGCGACTGTCAGCGGTTGAGTAATAGTTTGGCGTTTCGAGACGCGAGAAGCAATGGCCCCGAGCAATTCCGCCTTAGTAAACGGCTTTGTCAGGTAATCGTCGGCCCCCAATTCCATCCCCCGACGAAAATCTGTTTTGTCACTTTGAGCCGTGAGGAAAATAAATGGAATTGTTGCAGCTAGGGAGTTTTGCCGCAGCGTCCGCAACACGTCATAACCGTCGAGTTCCGGCATCTGCACGTCGCACAAAATTAAATCCGGTATCTCCGCAAGTGCCATCTGCACTCCAAAGCGACCGTTTTCTGCGACAATCACCCGGTAGCTTTGAGATTCCAGGAGTTGCAGAAGAGTTTCCCTGATTAATTCGTCGTCCTCAATTACCAAAATTTTGAGCATGATACTTAGATAACAGATGGCACTATATATCAGAACCTGACTAACTCTAGCATATTCAAACTAACGAATTACTGAGTCGGCCAATTAGCCAATAAACGATTAGCCAAATGGCTGAATATTTTCCCTCGATTCTTAAGTCAAAATAAAATAACTGCCAAAATAGGGAAAAATTCTGTATTTTTCAAGAGCATAAAACT
Source organism: Microcoleus sp. TY_ISSM_2_bin.22 (assembly GCA_025937335.1). Classification (GTDB taxonomy): domain Bacteria; phylum Cyanobacteriota; class Cyanobacteriia; order Cyanobacteriales; family Microcoleaceae; genus Microcoleus. Next base: position 2,361 of record JAICRN010000148.1, on the reverse strand, counting down.
GCTGCACCAGACTCGTTTGATAAATTTTTATTACAAAAAAAACGGGTTTTCTCATAAAAAACTTGCAGCTATGACTTTGACTGGGCGGATGGCGGCAATCACTCGGACAATCACTTATATGATGTCCGGTTAATTGCTCATAATTAGCCCGTGTTTGTACTGAGGGTTTTAGTTTTCTATCGATGGATTAATCAAGATGCTGCGTCCTGATTCCGCCCACAAACAGATACTTGCTTTCGGACAACTTTTGGGGAGAGATAAAAAATTTAGACTGAGATTCAAGCTTCCAGATCGATCTTTTTACTAAATCTCAAATCTCAAATCTCAAATCGACAGCGGGAGACATGAATTATGGTTGTACAACCAGACATCATATTATGCAAGGTCTTAATGCACAGGCTTAGTAGAATTGGCGCAAAACTTTTTATCTACAATTGCCGAAGTAATACTGACAGCTTGCATTGATGATGACGGAACGATCTGGTCTTGCGGAACTACCACCGTTTTTTTGCAAACAAGCTCGCTGCTGCCTACAGAGGCAAAGTTCCAAGCATAAAATTCGGGAGTGCTGACTGTCGCATTGGCAGGATGTAAACCTAGTGCAGTCACCAATACTAATCCCAAAGTCACTAAAGCTACGATCGCGAATCTCAGCATATTCTTTGTTTGAACCGGACAACTTACCCGATTGGTATTACCTTATTATTGCCCGGGTCGATCGGGAGCGTCAATCGATTTTAGATTTTAGATTTTAGATTTTGGATTAAAGAATTGAAGAAAGCGACCCCAGTGATAAATCCGGGGGCTGGTGGTGAGGATTCGGGGTTTTTTTTCGCTTCAGGGATAAATCCGGGGGCTTGTCACTAAATTGCTGGATTGTCAATAGCAGTTATTCAGCGGTCAGATTCAACTGGTAAGCGATCGGCTCCGAGGCCTGAGAAACGACCACGAATTCATAATAACCAGAATCATCGAGCAATCCCGACCAACTAAGCCCCTCTGCATCTTGCAGCAAAGCCCGGGCTTTGTTTGTCCGCCCGGGAGAATAAATTGACAGCAGAGTTGATTTGGGCGGAGCTTGCAAATTCACCCGCAAAGTTTGATTTTGAGCGAACCTGGCAATGTAAGCTTTCCCTTCTCCGGGTTTGAGATTGCCTGTGAGGCTTTTGCTGTTCGAGAGGCGGTCAAATTCAACGCTTTCGACAGTGGCTCCAGCTTGCAAAGATGCGAGGGCGTCAGCGGTAATTGCTTGCCAAATTTGTCCGATCGGCAAACCGATGAGATTGCGATCGCGCGGCTGTTCTGGAAACCAATAAAAGAACTTAGCATCAGCCAAATCGTACAGAGCCCGACTGCTCAAATTCAGCTTGTTAACCTCCGTTTTCCAGAGATCGATATCGGCGGTGTCGTAACTGCCCAACCGCGCTCTAGCGTCGCTGCTGAGATTTTCCAGCTTGTCGAGCAACTCGTCGCCGATTTTCTGCCACCTTTCGCGCCACTGACGATCTTCCTCGCCTTCTTTTAACAATCGTCCGCCCAATTCCGGGTATTTGGCATAAAAAGTCTCGTCCACGAGGTTGACGTAACCGTTATAGAATCGATCGTCAATTTTGAGCTTTACAAAGCGCTCTTGCAAAGCATCTTCTTGCTGCTGCTTCGGGCTTGGAGGCTGGGAAACTTTCTGCACTTTTGATTGCAGATTTAACAAAGAATTGCCCGCCAACCAGCCAACTCCCCCCATACTTAATAGCACCGCCACCACAAACAAAACCATTTTCCAAGCAGGCATCTTTTGCTGATTGCCAATAGCAGCAACTCGCACCGGAGTTCCCGGCAGTTTTGGCGCGGGGGCGGGCACTGGTACAGGCGAGAAATCCGGCGGCTGCGTGGGCCCCCAATCCGGGGCTGGTGGCAAAGGCGGTTCAAAAGGCGGATTGCCCGAGAGAGCGAGCATTACCTCGCGAGCCGAGGAGTAACGCTGGCTCGGCTGTTGAGCAAGCATTTTATCCAGCACCAGGGACAAATTCGGAGACAGAGAACATTCCGCCCGCCAGTTCCAATTCAGCGTCTGGCTGTCGAGCAACTGATGCGGTTCCTTCCCTGTCAGCAACACTAAAACCGTGGCCGCCAGAGCGTACAAATCGCTGTGGGGAGAGACGATACCCATCTGCATCTGTTCGACGGGAGCGTAGCCGAGCTTGCCGATGCGAGTCGCGGGGGCGGGAGTACCGTTAGCCTCAGCGAACAGAGACTCTACGGTGGCGGCGACTTGTTTTACTCCGCCGAAGTCGATCAGCACGGGCAGCCCGTCAGAACTCCGCAGAATCAGGTTGTCCGGGGAGATGTCGCGGTGAATCACTC
>JAICRN010000607.1 GCA_025937335.1 Microcoleus sp. TY_ISSM_2_bin.22 | reverse complement strand
CGTTGCCCGACAAACTGACCATTCATATTTTAACTGCCAGTAAAGACGCCGTATTACCGTGGAGAATCTCAGTTTTGTAAAAAGCGTTTTTTAGGAGTGCGAACGTCCCCCTTGCACTCCTGTAAAATCAAAACATGAGATTCTGCCTTACCGTGTCCCTACATATTTCATGATATTACTTACTGGCTAATTCCGGGCAATAATGGTTGGCGGCAAGGGTGGTAATAATATCGGCATCGGCGAGAAAACTTTCTTTGACAGTTGGATTTTCGATACTGACAGCTTGCCCGATCGCTCTTAATTTAACTTCTGGCAGAGAAACTCCCGATTTTGCTTCCGCACACATTCTTTTAGCGGCCGCAATTTTTTGACCGGGAGCCCTTTGGACTGCTTGCAGTAAATTGTCCGTGGCTTCTGGAGAGTAGCTTTTTGCTAAGCGTTTGTAGTCTTCCAGAAATTTCCCATCGTTTCCTGTCAGCTTAATGTCGGATTCTTGAGGCGAACACAACAAATTTAAGTTAATTACTTCTCCCGCTGAATTGACAAGAAAACATCCTTCGCGTTCTTGGGCGATCGCGCTTTTTTCGCTGGGGATAAATTGTATAATAATGGCGGACAACACAGCAGTTAAACGCGAGTATTTTAGCATTGGAATTACATGAGATATTTGGGAATTTTCACCGCATTATGCGGAGCAAAACGGTACTTTTGAGCCAGATAGCGTCCGGTAAATTAACCACAATAATTGTAGGGCAGGTTTCACCAACAATCTGAAATTATAACTTAAAATCTACATAAACCCGCCCTCCAAACTGTCGAAAATTCAAAAAACATAATATCAGACGAGCATTTCGTTGTCTATGGAAGTTTTCATTAACAGCAAACATCCCCCTTGTGTGAGGGAGGAATGTATGGAACCGGGAAGCGAGCGAATGTAGTCGCCTTGATGGCAAATTTCCCCTTGTACAATTAAGTCTCCTTCTAATACAAACACTTCCTCTGAGGCAGCGTGTCGGTGCAGGGGAAATGTTACTCCCGGTTCTAGTCGCATCAAGCAGGTAATTTCGCGCTTTTTTTTGTCAATATAAAGCTTGGAAAACGAGACTCCCGGAACTCCATAAGATTTCCATTTTACATCGTTCGACCGCACGATTAAAGATGGAGCATTGTTCTCGGTTGGGGACGTAACAACGGGCTTTAAATTGGCTGATTCTGCAGGGGTGGGAGGCAGTTCGGCTATGCGCTGAAACAGGCGGTTTTTGAGGTCTGGTGCGACGGGAACTGGGGGGGCTGTGTAGGCGATCGCGGCAATTGTTGATTCCACAGCCGCTAATTCACTTTTAAGTTCTGCGAACTCTTTCAATTTCTCTGCAAATACGCCGCGTTCTGACTCGTCGAGGATATCGAGAGCTTGAAGGGCTGCAAGGATGATAGACTCCTCGTCTGGCATCATTTCCATCTGTTTTCCGCCAATAATTGTAATTCCACCTAAGTTGATTTTAAATTTGAGATTTTCTGTTGCCCTCGCACTCAAGATGGATGATTGGAGATGCCATAATTTTAGATTGATGTTAAACAACTTAAATTTTGTTTTTTAACATCAATCTAAAAAAATTGTTCGCTCAAAGCTTGACGCAATTTGGAAATACCCAACCGAATTCTGGTTTTGATTGTACCTGTCGGGATACCAGTTTTAGCTGATATCGCCGCGCAAGTCAGCCCTTGGTAGTAGGCGAGTTCGATCGCCTCTTGCTGTTCCTTTGGCAGTTTTTCTAACGCTGCTTTGACTTGTTCGCTGCGTTCTTTAAACATTGCATCTTCCATCGGTTCTGCAACGCTAGAGATGGGTACCTTCGCATCTTCCAGACAAGCTTCAGCCGCCCGGACTGTTCGCTGCATCGCTCGAAGCCGATCGAGGGAACGACTGCGGGTCAGCATGAACAACCAAGTATCTGCTCGACTGCGAGAAGGATCGTAAGTTGCTGCTTTTTGCCAAATTTGCGAAAAAACATCGAGTACAACTTCTTCAGCTTCTTCTACCGAACCCAGAATTTTGTAAGCGAGAGCGTAACTTGGGCGACCGTAGCGATCGTAAAGTTTAGCTAATGCCGTTTGGTCTTTCCGGGCAATCTGCACTAAAAGCAGCGATTCATCGCCTGACTTCTGGCCTGTCATCTCAGTGTACCGAAAATTTTTGTTTTGACGGCACAGATCCAAAATTAAAATTTCGGCGTATATCACTACAGAACATAATTGTAAGTTTGAAGTCTGGGGTACAAGCTGGAGTATGCCTTTTTGGGCTAATTTTGTCGTGCTTTGAATTTTTCAAATCCCAAGTTATCTTGAATTTTACCACCTGATTAGTAATTTTTTTGACACTGAACAATCCACTTTATGCAGAACGAAGAAATGCGCTAAGCCGGAACAGTCAATCGATTTTAGATTTTAGATTTTAGATTTTAGATTAAAGAGTTGAAGCATTGACCCCACGGATAAATTCGGGGGGCAAGTTTCATCGGATACAGGTTTTTTATTTCTGGGTCCTGAGTCTGCTTTCGGAATGAATCCGGGGGCTTGTATCCTGGATGCTTTCGGTCAAACCAGCGATTCACTCGTTCCTAAGCTTTGTTAGCTGGCTCCCAAGAAGAGCCAGGGAACCTATATAAGCGATGCTCTGGTTCCACTGGATTGAGGGAGGCTCTGTCTCCGAGCAGGCATTTCCAAGAATAGTCCGGCAACGGGTAAATGCTCAATAACGCCCTTTTTTACATAAATTAGTCTGGCAGCACAGATCCAAAATTGCCAAACCTTCGTATACCACCAATAGGAGAAGGCTCAGCAACACCGCAAAAGCCCGACAGGTTGACAGGTTAAAACCTGTTGCTACAAAACTAAAACCCGCGAAGGCGGGCTATTTACCATTGATTGGTGCAAAAATTTCATTGCAATAAAGGTGCTAACTGTGAAGCTCACAAAAAAAATTCGCCGAACCATACTAGCTATTGAAGTAGCTCTAATTGCTCTATTAACTCCAGGGATAATTGTCGCTTCTGACCACGACGACGGCGAAGTAGATATCAAAGGTCGCGCTGTAAATTTAACTGACCTGTACGTATATCGCGAAAAAGACCAAAACTCCGGTGCTGCGGACGGGGATTTAGTATTTACCATGAATTCAAATCCCAGGTCTGTCGCCCGTTATCAATATTATTTCAGCACTACAGCCCTCTACCAATTTCACATCACGCAGGTAGGTGACGTGAATTCTACACCTACTGGACGCTCTGATATTATCTTGCGGTTTGCCTTCAGTCCGCCGAACAATCAAGGTATGCAAGCGGTAGCTGTAACTGTTGTTCGCGGCGGCTCGGAGACTGTTGCTAAGACTACAGTTAACGGCGGGCTAATTGCCACAACTCCCCTGAATTCTAATGCGGTTTTGAATACAGTACCTGTGGGCGGTTCTAACTTGACTGTATTTGCCGGGTTGCGGGAAGACCCGTTTTTCTTTGATGTGGAACAATTTTTCCGAGTTCGCGCCGCAGCTTTGGGAACGGGGCCCCGCACTGCTTTTAAACAACCGAATCAAGCGGTGGACTTTACTAAAGGTTACAACGTCAATACAATTGCTGTCCGCGTTCCGAAAGCGTTTTTGCAAGCAGGAACTGGGGCGAATACTTT
>JAICRN010000619.1 GCA_025937335.1 Microcoleus sp. TY_ISSM_2_bin.22 | reverse complement strand
GAGATTGTTTGTTTGGGGCGATTATGGTTGGTGGAACCCGCCCCTACGAAACTATATTTTGTAGGGGCGGGGTCCACCAAAAATATATAACGAATACCACCAATTTAGATAAACCCGCCCCCACACCGCGAATAATTCATTTGGCTTTTTTCTGAGCAGCCGCATAATGTTCACTCATTAACTGATTAACTTCTGGATTGTAAATCCGCAGATAATTCCAGTAATTCTCAAACACCGATTTCACGTATCCTTTGGTTTCAGGAAACGGAATCTTTTCCGCAAAAGCATCCGGGTCACTAAAATTAAACCGCTTCAACCAATCTGATACTGCATTCGGCCCGGCATTGTAACTCGCCACAGCTAACATCGAGTTATTCTTGTACTCGTCGTGAGTGTGATCCAAATACCACGTACCGAGTTTAACGTTGTCGTCCACATTCTCCAATGAATACTTTTTGAGGCTGATTTTATCAGCAACCCAAGCTGCTGTTTCCGGCATTACTTGCATTAACCCGGTGGCACCAACTGATGATTTGATAGCGGGCATAAACCGCGATTCTTGCCGGATTAATGCGGTTACTAATACTGGATTTATTGTGCGTTCTTTTGACCACTTGACAATGGTTTCTAAGTAAGGAAAAGGATAAAGCGCTTGCCAATAAATCGGTTGCTGTCTCAGAGCGAGGTATTCGGTTCTCTCATCTGGTTTTTCGCGCTGCCGCAAACTCCCAACCATCCACAAACCGTCTAAATTGTCTCCGACTGCTACTCGCATTAAACCGTCGGTAAACTGTTCCGCAATACTTGGTTCTTCGCGATTGATAAATTCTATTTGCCACAGCTTCCAAGCATCTCTATCTTGGCCTAATTGATAGAGTTCTTTCAACGCAGGAGAACCAGCGGTTGGTTCGGGGCGCTGAGGGGGCCGCACTACATTCGGAGACAAATCTCGGACTGTGGTAAAGTCGCCTACGGGCCAGCCGAGAAGTACAGCCGATCGCCACGCAAAATATGATTCTGGATAGCGTAATATAGTGTACTCAAATGCAGTCTTGGCGTCTTGTTGGCGACCGAGTTGCTGTGCCCATTTTCCGACCCAAAATGCTGCTTCTGGAGCTTGTTCGCTGTCGGGATTGTGGGTGGTTAATTCTCTCGCCCACTGCCAAGCTGATTTTAAATCTCCGCCTTTGGCATACTGCTGGGCGATCGTCCACCGCAGTTCGCTTGCTTTATCAGAATTGTTGTATTTTGTCAAGAGCAACTTGCGGGTATCTGAGGCGGATTGACCGCTGCCTAATTTGTCGAGAAGTTTGGATTTATCTAACAAAGCTTCGGCGGCATAATTGGGGAATTTGCTAATAACTCGATCGAGCAAAACGATCGCTTCTTTCGGTTCGTTCAACCGCGACAGCCGAATTAAACCCAAACCAGTATCTTCGGCATCGGGGAAATCCCGCACTAATTCTTGATAGGCAATTCTCGATTCCGGGATTTTTCCGTCGAGCCACAAACCGCGAGCTTTTCGGTAAAGATTTTTGGCGGTGCGGGGAGCTTTCCCGTAAGCAATAGCTCCTTTACCGTAATCCTGTTTTTCCCAATAGCCGAAGGCAATTTCTTCCCAATCTTCCGGTTTCAAAGCAGCGCTGTTTCGCTGCACGAGTTGTTCCAAAATTGTACCGTAATCTTTGACATAATGACCGTATTTTGCTACGAGCAGCATCAACTCCGGCTGATTGGGATTTTCTTTTAACTTAGCGAGGGCAATTTCGACGCTGCGGGGATGAGCGGGAAATTCAGTAATTGCCTGTTGCCAATATTCCGGTTTTGACTTGCCTAAAACATATAAAGCTTCCGCTGCTACCGGGTCGCTCGGATAATTTTTTAGCAGTTCCTGCCAAGCTTTTTGGGCTTTGCCTTTGTCGCCGCTCAATTGGTAGGCTTCCGCCCTTTTTAGGGCAATGTGAGCAGCTAAAACCGGATATTCTTGCTCTAATTTGTCCAATAATTTTAATGCTTTGACGGCATTTCCTTGCAGGATTAAATCGCTGGCAAGCAGGTAACGGGCGCGGCTTTGAGGGGAGATTTGCTGCTGCGGGTTCGTATTTACCGACTCGCTGGCTGCGAGTTCAACTAATTTTGCCGATCGCTCGATCGGTGGCAGCGACACCAGCATCTTGACTTCCGATTCGGAATTCGCTCCTTCCAGGGGCTGCTGGGCCTTCTGGAACGAGCCAAAACCCGTCCATTTCGTCCCAGCAACCAAAGAACCGATCGCAATAACGCAAACTGAAACGCTGATTAAAACAGAAACTTTGGCCTGGCGTCGTTTTACCATGGGAAAATTTAAGAGAATAAGAATAAAGAACCGATCGTTTGTCAAGAGCTATCACAGGCAGGATGTCTGTTCCACGCCATCACAGGCAGGATGCCTGTTCAACGAGAAATAAGTGTTAAGAGTGGGGGCAAAACGGACAGCCGGCCCCCAAACAGATTATTGAGATTGGGGCGATATCCGATCGCAGGCGGACTTGGCTGATATAGTAGCAGAATTTATTTCGATGCGGAGCGGAGAATTTGTGCGATCGATCTATTTACCCGCGCCTGCAAAAAAAGCACAAACCACCAACTACAAAGTACAATCAAAAATCTCAAATCTAAAGTGTAAATCAAAACATGGAATTTCTAGTCACCGATACACCCCGCTCTGTTTGGACGGGAGACGCCCTGGCAATTGGTCTGTTTGAGGACGCCCTGGAACTCACAGGCGACCTGGCACAATTAGATGAAAAGCTTGCAGGCACATTGAAAGAGCTGCTACTGGAAGTAGATTTTAAGGGTAAAGCGGGCACGAGTGCCATCACCCGCGTCGGCGGCAATAATCCCATCCGCAAAATTGCGATCGTCGGTTTGGGAAAAACAGAGGACTTAAAATTAGACACGGTGCGACAAGCTGCGGGTGTTTGCGCCAAGTTAGCCAAAAAGGAGAAATGCAAAACCCTCGGAATTAGCTTTCCTGTGTGGAAAAGTGCGCCGGATTCTACAGCAAGCGCGATCGCCGAAGGTGTAGAACTCTCCTTGAATCAAGACAACCGTTTCAAATCGGAACATGAAGACAAAAGCCCGCAACTCGAACAAATTCATTTGCTCGGTTTTGCCGGTACCGAAAGTGCGATCGCCCGCGCCCGCCAAATCACTGCCGGAGTCATTTTAGCACGGGAATTAGTCGCAGCGCCGGCAAATTTTGTCACCCCGATTACCATGGCCGAAACCGCTCAAAGTCTGGCGGCAGAATGCGGTTTAGAGTTAGAAATCCTGGAGCGGGAAGACTGTGAAAAACTCGGCATGGGAGCCTTTCTCGGCGTGGCCCTAGCATCTGATTTACCGCCAAAATTCATCCATTTAACTTACAAACCCGAAGGCAAACCGCGCCGCAAAATAGCAATTGTGGGCAAAGGATTGACCTTTGATTCCGGCGGTTTGAATATCAAAGGTGCGGGCAGCGGCATTGAAATGATGAAAATAGATATGGGCGGCGCTGCGGCTACTTTGGGAGCGGCAAAGGCGATCGGTCACATCAAACCAGATGTGGAAGTTCACTTTAT
>JAICRN010000563.1 GCA_025937335.1 Microcoleus sp. TY_ISSM_2_bin.22 | reverse complement strand
TTTCTTGGATTGTTGGTTCTCCGTTATACAGCATTGCGTTTAGGAAGCTGATTAAAATTTCTGGATGTTCGGAAGAAGCGAATATTTTTTTGAATGCAAAGTCTGTTTTGGGGCTGATGAAACGCATATGTACTTTATAGGATTTTTTTATTAACCGCAGAGGGCGATGAGGACACAGAGGAGGAGAAAAGAGAGGAATATGAATATTGATAAATATTGGAAGGGTTGGGTTTTGTTGTCTCAACCCAACCTATTATCTGAATGCTTTTATCAGCCTGTGGCTTCAGTAGTAGTTGCAGGCGACATAACTAGCTTTCCAGTTATATCCATTGTTGCCAGTTTCAGCACTTCATTAAAAGCTAAACCCCGAATTTTGAGTTCCCACCGAATACCTTTTGCTTTCATTCGTTTGGCTTTCCGCATATCGACATCAGCAGCTTTTTGATGCAAGAGCAAATATTTCATTGCTGCTGTAGCTTCTACTTTTGTGGGAAATGCAATATAGGTGATAAATCCGCCGTCCCAGTGATTGGCGTTGCGGACACTGCTGATAGTCGCCACTCTCGGACTAAAGCGGTTCCAGTAAAAGTCGCTGTAGCCGATCGACTCTGTTTTTACTTGGAGTTTGTTTGCCATTTGACTTAACTCCTATAACCTTGTGTGCGGGGTTTGCAGCACCAATTTGCTGCTGTTACTATTATAGCAAATTAATTGGGAATGGGGAATGGGGAATGGATAATTGCGATTATCATGTTCGGTTATACCAATTTAAAAACGTCTTGCTACAGTCCTCAATCTAAGACCAATTATTAAAAGTCGCCTCGCGCCGGACAGGGCAATACCGTTTCCCTACATAATTGATATTATGTCGCTCGGGATACGGTAACGATCGCAGAATATGCGATTGCTTCACTCCGAGTAAAGCTGTATTCGCCATGACAATTAATGACTAATGACTGCTGACTGTTGACTGTTGGCTGTTGGCTGATGCCTAAAACCTCAATTCATATTCAGCAGTGACGCGGTTGTCTCCTTGAAAATTACTCGAACTCCTGAGTAAAAGTTTATCGCTCAATCGATAGCGCACAGTAAATTCTGTCGGTTGATTTGCTGACAAAACTCGAATGATTGATGCTGAAATATTGCGCGTGATGTCAAACCCAACTTCTAAACCTAAACCGAGAGAACCCGCACCTGAACTGGAATTAGCTGTTTGTGCTTCGTTGCCTCTAATGCGAGTGGGAAATAAGCGAAATTCGCTCAATCCTGTGGCGTTAGTAATCGCAGATTGAATGTTGTTCAATAAACCCGCACCGGCTAAATTTGCGATCGCCAGTGTACTGTCTCCCTGTCCCAAAGTCTGCACGAAACTGCCTCCCAATAGCGCTACAATCTCTATTTCCGATCGACTCGGAGAGCTCCTCAACTCCAGACTTTCGGCCAACTGAGAAGCCCTTCCCTGCACTAACGCTTGAACTCGGACACTCCGTACATTGCCGAAAGTTGTCGGTTCGTCTGCTATTTCAGAGGCTACAGATGCGCCGGGAGTGCGGAACCGCGTTACTTCCTGCACAGAAGTTGCTAATCTCACATCCAGCGTCGGATCGAGTCCTTGTGTTGGTATAAAGGTCGCAGTCTGCGGGTATCCTCGATCGAGTCTAAACTGCGTCGTAAACAAATTCACCTCGCCGGAAGTCAACCGAATCGTACCCTCCGGGCGAAGGTCATCTAAAGTTCCATTCACCGTCAAACCCCCAGTCGCCTGAAAACTCAATATCGGCGCACTTGTTACCCGAATTCCCCGGCCCAAATTCAGCCGCAAATCGTTTAATCCAACTTCAAAGGAAGGGGAAGGGGAAGGGGAAGGGGAAGGGGAAGGTGAAGCAGCAACATCAGTCGTAGGGGAAGCAGAAACATCAGTCGCAGGGGAAGGAGAAGATGTGGAAGGAGAATCAGAATCAGAAGCAGAAGAGGAAGAAGCTAACTCAGTTGTGCCGCCGCCGGGACTCCGGAGAAATACTTCGCCGTTGTACAGTTCAATATTACCGCTCAACTGCGGGCGCCTAGCCGTGCCCCTTGCTTGCACTTGACCGACTACGCCGCCGCTGTACAATCCTCTGAGATTCACTGCTAACTTGTCGAGATTTACAGCCAAAGGATTATCCGCATCGACATCGCCCTCTGCGAAGGGCACAGACAGCGGAATCACGCCCTGGGCCACAACTTCTCCCTGACTCAACTGTCCCCGAATTCCCTCTACCCGAATACGATCGCCCTCAAAGCGCACCGTCCCAGTTAGGCCTGTCAGCGGTTCTGGGAAGGCTTGCGCGCGGACGGTTGCATTTTCAAAATTCGCAATTCCTTGCGCTACAGGGTCTTGCAGCGTCCCTCCGACGCGAATTTGCACCTGTCCCTGGCCGCTGACCCACGCAACTTGCGGAGTCAATACATTAATAATTGCCAAACCTTCATTTTGCAAATTCGCCCTCAAATCGATTTGATTGCTGTCAGCTTTCACGGCTGCAAACGGCAACTCAAAAGGCAAACTTCCCTGCACTTCAATCGGTTCGGTTTGAGTTACCAAAGCGCTGCCGCCAAAATTCAGGCGGGCGTTACTGTAACTGAAACTGCCGTCGGCTTGTTTAATCGGTTCTCCGTTTAGCGTGCCCTCAAGCAAACTCAATTCCCCGGTGGCTTGCGGGTTTTCCAAACTGCCGGCCAAATTCGCCCGCAAATTCAAATTTCCCGTGACATCCACAAAAGGCAATTCCACCAGTTTTGCCAACTCTTCCACGGGTACATTTTCGACCCGCAACTGCCCGGATTGAGCTTTTTGCCCGAGTTGTCCCGAAAAGCCGATCGCACTTTTGCCCGATCGAATTTCCAAAGGCAAAACAGTTAAAATCCCGTCCTGAAAACTGCCTTCAATGCTGAACTTTTCAGCGACATATTGTCCCCACTGCCAGTTATCGCCTTTGACGTTAAATTGAGCTTCCACACCCGTTTGCAAAGAACCGGCAACAGCAATTTCCGCGCCGAAAGTGCCTTGCAATTGAGATAGCGCAGGCAATTTTTCTGATGATTTCACTGCCTGCTGCTGCTGCAAAATTGTTTCAATTTCTGCCAAGCGGCGCAACTGTTCGATTAGCGGGGCATCCGGTTCTCCCACTGCCACAGTTTGCACGTCGCCGCTGTCACCGTAAACCGGAGGTTTTAGGCCTCTAGCCAAGTCGCCTAAATTGAAATATTGCAAAGCGGCTAAAACCTGCTGCAAATTCCCCTGCTGGACGCTAACTTTCCCGGCAAATTGCGGGTTGGCGCCTGTCTGAACATTACCGGAAATTAAGTATTGACCGCTGCCTTGGCGGAATATGCCGTTGGTGAGAGTGGCGCTGCCGTTAGCGTAGCTAAATTCGGCTTGGAAACTGTCACCTTTAATGTAGCCGATCGCCGGTTGGGCGATCGCAATTTGTCCGCTTGCTTGCAAAGTCGCCGGATTTAACGGCAGCTTCCAACCGGGCACGTTGACTTGTCCCGAAACCGTACCGGTTATCGGCCCCAAACCGGCCTCTTTACCTGGTGATAGATTCAAAGCAGCGAGGGGAAAATCGCTTAAATTAACTCGCAAAGTTTCTCCATCGGTTTGGCCGCTAGCGACAGATTCCCCGCGTTGAATTAAGAAAGAGGTCGGCAGAAAAGATTGATTTAAAGCTACTTCAATTTTGTCGCTGGCGCCGGCCAAACGCAAATCTACACTTTTCCCAGCATCCGCATTCACAGTCCCCGCCAGTACCGGGTCAAAAGCGATTTGATTTACCGCTAAATCCCGCACTTCCACGTCGCCAACTAAGCTGAGGGCGGCGAGGGTTCCGGTGAGGCTGCCTGTAAAATCGACATTGCCGCGCAGGGGTGGGTTTTGCTGTGAGGAATTTTTGCCCGAAATTGCAGACAAAAATCCTAACTTTTCTGCAGGTAAGGCTTCCAGATTAAAGTTGGCGAGTTTGACATCCAAATCTAAGTTAGAAATCGAAGGCACTCTTTTACCTTCGATTTCGACGTTAACAAAGCCGTTTGCCGTCAAACCCGGAGTTGTGGCGTTCTCAATTTCCACCCGTTTGCC
>JAICRN010000347.1 GCA_025937335.1 Microcoleus sp. TY_ISSM_2_bin.22 | reverse complement strand
TCCTCTTTTATAACGAGGTGCCAAGAACTCTCTGTAGAGCTTGTGCGATCTTATCTACAATCAGGATCTACAGCATCTCGTTTGGCTTTACCGGATTGAACTTCTTAAATTAATGACTTAGGGCGAGAAAAGTAGTTCCTGGTTTTTTTTAAAGGCGGTGTGCGCTCTAAAAAGTGTCCTCATTTCAAGCCCAACGATTGATTGATAGGGTAAAAATTCTGCCTTCTACGTTTTAGCTTCAACCTTCGGTTGACTCTCCTTTTGTAGTTCAATTACAATTGTGACGCATTGAAGTGAATTATTCTATACGTGAAAATGCGGAACTTTTAATAAAAGTTATCATATTTCTAAATAAGCTCTGCTGCAAACAACCCTGAAACCCCGCCCCAACTATCTTTGCTCGCGATCGCTCAGAAACTTCTACAATGAGAAATAATCGGTATGACCGCCCTCACAACCCATGAGTAAACCAGAAACCAAAGCTATCACCCGCGAATTGCAAAGCCACGCCGCCATTCTCGGCGGCTTCGTCTCCCTCCTCTGGATTATCGAAATTGTCGATGTATTCCTGTTCCGAGGCAGGCTGAATGCCTACGGAGTCCGCCCCCGCAGCCTCGACGGACTTCAAGGCATCCTGTTAATGCCTTTTCTGCACGGCAGTTTTGCTCACTTAGCCGCCAATACCCTCCCTTTAGTGACATTGGGTTGGTTGATAATGCTGCGAGAAATTAGCGACTTTTTTATCGTGAGTGCCGTCACTGTGCTAGTCAGCGGATTCGGAGTTTGGCTGACCGGCGCGCCCTATTCCGTTCACATTGGTGCCAGCGGATTAATCTTTGGTTACTTCGGCTTCTTGCTGCTGCGGGGCTATTTTGAACGCAGCTTTACCTCTATTTTGGTATCTTTAGTTGTCGGTTTCTTCTACGGCAGTTTAATTTGGGGAGTTTTGCCATCGCAGCCAGGAGTTTCCTGGCAAGCGCATTTCTTTGGCTTTGTCGGCGGCGTATTAACAGCTCAACTTTTGGGACGGCAGAAACGGGAAATTAGCTAGGATTAGGATTTATGGTGCACGGTATCATCACCTTGGTTTATTGCCCCGAAGTTGTGTAAAATGATAGGTTTTTTGTCAAAAAACCAGGTTTATTTTCTAATAATTGCGTCCCCGACAGCAAGACTAACTGCTGACCAATAATTCAACGCGGGCAGGCAAGCACACAGTAAAAACCGAACCGCAACCTAACTCGCTTTCAACGTGTATATCGCCCCCCATCATCACGCAAAAGTGACGGCTAATAGTCAATCCCAAACCAGTGCCGCCGTACTTGCGCGTAGTTGAGGCGTCGCCCTGCATAAAAGCTTGAAATAAATGCTCCATTTGTTCGGAGGAAATCCCAATGCCCGTATCAGCTACGCGAAAAATTATCAAGTCGGAAGGTTCTGCTATTTCTTGAGTTGTTAAGCTTTCATGTTTAACTCTTTTAATGCAGAGGGTAATAGTGCCGTGTTCCGTAAATTTAGCTGCATTGCTCAGCAGGTTGAGCAATATTTGACGAGTTTTGGTAATGTCAGCATACATTACTCCCAAATCGCTACCACAATCAACTTCAAACTTATTATAATTTTTATCTACCAAGGGTTTGACAGTAGAAACTACCTCGTCAATTAAATTAACCGGGTTGAAAGTTTCTAAGTACAGTTCCATCCGCCCCGCTTCAATTTTAGAAATATCTAGAATGTCGCTAATTAAAGATAGCAAGTGTTTGCCGGCAGTTTGAATTTTGTGCAAGTCGGGGATAAAATCTTCGCAACCTAACTCCTCGGCGTCTTCTTTGAGCATATCGCTGTAACCAATAATCGCGTTGAGGGGAGTTCGCAATTCGTGGCTCATATTAGCTAAAAAGGCGCTTTTGGCTTGGTTTGCAGCTTGAGCGGTTTGAGCGACTTTTTGGAATTCTTCTGCTAATTTGCGCTGGGTAATATCTTCGGCAATACCGACGATGCGGTAAATTTCTCCGGTTTGGCTGCGGACTGGGAAAGCCCGATCGCGCACCCAGCAAACTGAACCGTCCGTTGGTGTAGCCCCCGTAGGGGATCGCACTACCCGATACTCCTCATCATAATCGCCCCGCACCTGCTTCTCAAAAGCAGCCTTGACGCGATCGAGATCCTCCGGGTGAATAGCATCCCAAAAAGCCTCCGGTTCAGAGTGCAACCTCTGACAGCTCAAATTCCATATTTTCTCGCAAGCAGGACTCACAT
Source organism: Microcoleus sp. TY_ISSM_2_bin.22 (assembly GCA_025937335.1). GTDB lineage: Bacteria > Cyanobacteriota > Cyanobacteriia > Cyanobacteriales > Microcoleaceae > Microcoleus. The sequence goes on along the minus strand of JAICRN010000347.1, from coordinate 3,946 downwards.
AAAGTAGCCGCTTTTGATTGGGTTCTCTAATCCAAAATACCTCATGAATATTTTCTGCCAACTGACGAAACCGCTCCTCGCTAGCCCGCAACTTCTCCACAGCACTGTGAAATTCAGTCACATCCTGAATCAGCGATGCCACCCCGATAATGCTGCCGTCAGCATCAACCAAAGTCGTATTGTACCACTCGCAAAGAATAATTTTGCCGTCTTTTCTGATATTCTCGTTAATGCTACTAATTCCTCCTTTATTAGTTAGCAAAGTGATAGATAGTTGCCTGACATACTCCTTAGCGCTTTCAGGAACTATGAGATCGACTCCGTGGCGTCCCATTGCTTCCAAGCGGTTGTATCCAAAAATTCTTTCTGCTGACAAATTCCATTCCGCTACTTCAAAATTTAGATCCCATTCAATCGCCCCCAAAGGAGTTTCGTGAAGATGTAGAGCCAGTTTTTGCTGCGATTTTTGCAAATAAAGAATTAATTCATTTTTGTCGGCGATCGCAGATTCTACCCGCTCTTCTAGAGTAGTAAACGACTCTTCCAATTGACCGGCCATCGTATTAAAAGAGCGAGCCAGGACACCCACCTCATCCTCCCGGTCTACAGACGCCATCAAGCCGGGATCTGCGGCCATCCCGTCCCATTCTCCTCGCGACAAAGCCTCCGCAGCCTTGCTCAGACGCTGAATCGGTACAACAATCCACCTAGAAGTCAGAGCGCCAATCGCCGTTGCCACCACCAAAGCACCGAAACACAGCAACACTGTGTAGCGAGTGTTGGCGTTAATCCTTTCCATAAAATCGGCTTCAGGAACAGCCACCACAATCAACCAATCGAGACCCCTGCTGTCTGAGAGCGGCGTCACCTGTAGAAATTGCCGTTGACCGTCGATCGTAAAATCTAACTGGCGAGAACTGTCTATTTTGCGCAAGTCCCCGAAGCGTTCTGTCAAATAGCGGGCTGTCGATCGAATCAGAACATTATTGCTGCTCGTTGCCACAATCCGTTTCGGAACGCCGTTGCTAACAATAAATGGCGGTTCCAGAGTAGAATTAGCCACCAATTGCCCCGACCTTTCTACAATAAAAGTCTGTCCTGATTTGCCAATTTTTAGACTTTCCAAAAATTGATTGATCTTGGAAAGTGCCAAATCACAACCCAGGATGCCAATCAGATTACCATCCTCGCTATAAACTGGTTGAGCAGCCGTAATCGCTAGTTTGGGAGCATCAAAATAAGTATAAATTTTACTCCAAGTCGGTTTCCCTGCCTGCACTGGAGCTATGTACCAAGGTCGGACGCGGGGGTCGTAGTTGAGAGTAGTTTTTAATAGTTTGGTTGCTTCCCCGAACTCTGACGGGGCGTAGCTTTGAAAGTTATAGCCAGTAGATAGATTAGAAATCTGAACTTGCAACTTGCCATCGTCTAGGCGTTCAACTCCAATAAAATCTTTTTCTTGAGAGGCGAATTGAATGTAGCTAATTTTATCAAAGGTTTTGATTTGTTGGGAGAAGTAGCGTTGCAAATTATCAGTATCCTGCACGTTCAAAATGCCGAGACGGATGGCATCGGCATTGAGCTGATTAATTTGGTGGGGTGTTTTGAGATAAGTATAAATATGTTGCTGGATGCGCGATGTGACTTCTGCTCGCAGTTGTGCAGCAACATCGTTAACGGCTATCCGCCCGTTCCGCAGCGACAGCCACCCCGTCAACCCTACCGCAGCGAAAGTCTGGAGGGCAAAAGGCACAACAAGGACGATGCGAATTGGCACTTGGCCCGACATTTTTAAAATCGGGTCGGTCAGATATTTGATTGGCATGGTAAAGCAGAACGATTATGAACCCACAACATTCCGGTCATTCGATTTTAGATTTTAGATTTTAGATTTTAGATTGACACCACGGATAAATCCGGGGGCTTGAGGATGCAAGGATTTTGGATTTTAAATTGACACCACGGATAAATCCGGGGGCTTGTACCATCAAGAAATTATTGGTCAAGTACAACCTGATGAGCGCAGATTTTGAAGTTGAGATGGTTTTAGTAGGCAAAGTGCTGTTAATAACTCGCAATCTGCCGCTGGCAACTGAATTTTCAACGACCGCCACCGCCATCTTAGCGCGCTCGGGAGCTCTGGGAACATTGGCGATCGAGATGAATGCAGTATCAATCCTGAATGCACTCTATACGCTTATAATATTATAGATTTGAGATTCAAGAATTAAAGAATTGGGAAAGACTGATTCTGTAAGGGTTTAGAACTTGCCTGCTATTGCATTCTTTTTTTTAACAGGTATCTGAAACCGGGTTTTTTTAGCGTTTTGGCTGGCTGCAACTAACTATTGTCGTGAAACAACAAATTGGTGAATAGCCGCCCGTGCATCCACCACTAACTATTTTTCCACTCCTGACGGGCCCTAATCAAACAAATCGAGTTTTTGGTTGACTCATTTCTGAAATGAGGTATTCTGGGGTTTCAACCGGGTTGCTGGGTCAGTTCTATTTTTCCGATAACGCGATCGAAAGTTATAAGTTTTCACAGGAGCTTTAATTGATATCTCCACAAGCAGCTACTTTTGATAGAGTGCAACTTAATTCCGGCTCGGTACAATAAGCATAGTAGGATGCAACTAGCGGAGGCATGGATGATGAACGCAGTTATTGCTACTCTTGGCACTGCTCTTGGACTGAGTTCAATTTTTATAGGTTTGACCCCGGCGGTTCTCGCCCAACAAAGACTGCAACCAGGGTTCCAAAATTCGGAAACGACTTTATCTGGGGACTCTCTGAGGACTGTGGAGGATAGAACTGTAGACGCGGACTACCAAAACTTGATTGGTGAACCAGAAACGGCGGCTAATTCTGCTAGAAGGGAAAGCAGCTTGGGCGACACTTTTCGCCTCAAAATCGATGGCCCGTTGGAATTTATTACTACTCCTTCGGACGCCCAGCGTCAAAGAAATCCTTTACCTCCAAAACAAACCGACAGCGGCACAGAAGCGGGAGTTCAACTCCAGCTAGGACTTTAGGAAGTTTAAATGAATTCATTGGAAGCAAGTGAGCGATCGCAAAACCAAATTTTGGATTCTCAGAATTCCTGTGACTGCGATCGCCTTTTTTTATGATTTTTATCACAATTTGTGTGCGTTGTCCATCACACCGCATCGCCGATTTTCAACAGAAAATTAGGACTATTAAACTTCCGATACAGACCGATTAGCTACATATCTTTACAATAGCGTATAAAACTGGCGGTGAAGGTGATGGGAAAGGCTCAACTGATCGATTATTTGCGAGGAGAGTTGGCGATATCGAATTCGGCGATCGCCGTGGCTCTCCGCCACGGTGAACAAGATGCCAGCCAATTGCCTATGGTTCTGTGGCAGTACGGGTTAGTTACGCTAGAACAATTAAACCTGATTTTTGATTGGATGGAAGCCCAGCCGATTTAGCAGTGTCCAATTTTGAATTGAAAAATATGGATATCGGATTGCAAATTTTTGACAAATAAAGCTTGCACAAACGGTCGTCAAAAAGTATAGGGTTAAGTGTTTAGGTTGAGGGCGGGTATTATTTTATACCCATATAAAAATACAAATATACGGTAGGGACACAGCACTGCTGTGTCCTTATGTTTGTTGCCGGTTAAAATAAACTGCTTTCAATCTGTCGAAGAGGCGATCGCAGACCGCATCAAACAGAGGGTATAAAACAAACCCCAGCAACTTTTAGGCTGCCGGGGCTTATCTTGGTTAATTTGGTGGCGGGAAGTGGATTTGAACCACTGACCTTCGGGTTATGAGCCCGACGAGCTACCAGGCTGCTCTATCCCGCGTTGCTCGATCTCTCTTTAGTGGTTCCCAAAAACAAAACCCTGAAACTTTAAAGATTACAGGGTTCGCTTGAATTTGGTGGCGGGAAGTGGATTTGAACCACTGAC
>JAICRN010000267.1 GCA_025937335.1 Microcoleus sp. TY_ISSM_2_bin.22 | reverse complement strand
TTTACGACCACGTAGCAGGCGGATTTCACCGCTACACGGTTGATGCGACTTGGACTGTGCCACACTTTGAAAAAATGCTCTACGACAACGGTCAAATTGTTGAGTATTTAGCAAATTTGTGGAGCGCAGGAATACAAGAACAGGCTTTTGAAACTGCGATCGCGGGGACAGTAGAATGGTTGAAGCGAGAAATGATGGCGCCAACAGGCTATTTTTATGCTGCACAGGATGCTGACAGCTTTAACACTTCTGAAGAAGTTGAACCGGAAGAAGGATCGTTTTATGTCTGGACTTATGCCGAACTGGAACAACTGTTAACTGCTGAGGAATTGGCGGAGGTTCAAGCACAGTTTACTGTTAGTCGCAGCGGCAATTTTGAAGGCAAGAATGTATTGCAGCGCCGCCATCCGGGAAGACTGAGCGACACGGTAGAAACGGCTTTGGCTAAACTCTTTGCTGTGCGCTACGGTGGCAATCCCGATACTGTCAAAACCTTTCCGCCAGCCCGCAACAATCAAGAAGCTAAAAACGAAAGTTGGCCGGGTAGAATTCCCGCAGTAACTGACACGAAAATGATTGCTGCTTGGAATAGCTTAATGATTTCGGGTTTAGCCCGCGCTGCGGCTGTTTTTGGAAATTGGGAATATCTGGAATTAGCTGTGAAAACTGCTAATTTTATTTTAGACAATCAGTGGACGGATGGGCGGTTTCAGCGGTTGAATTATGACGGACAATCTGCTGTAACCGCGCAGTCGGAAGATTATGCTTTGTTTGTGAAAGCATTGTTGGATTTGCACCAAGCGAGTTTGACTTTAGGCAACCGGGAAGAGGCAAAACAGTTGCCAAATTCTCAGTTTTGGTTGGAGAAAGCTGTGCAGGTGCAAGAAGAATTTGATGAGTTTTTGTGGAGCGTGGAATTGGGAGGGTATTACAATACTGCTAAGGATGCTAGCGGAGATTTGTTGGTGCGGGAACGCAGCTATATAGACAATGCAACTCCGGCGGCGAATGGAATTGCGATCGCCTCTTTGGTTCGCCTCGCACTGTTGGCGCAAAATTTGGAATATCTCGATCGCGCGGAGCAAGCTTTGCAAGCTTTCAGCAGTATTGTACGAGATGCTCCGCAAGCTTGTCCGAGTCTACTTTCGGCGATCGACTGGTATCAACATTCTACCTTGATTCGCACGTCACCCGACCAGATTTCCGGGTTGATTTCGCAGTATTATCCGACTGCTGTCTGTCAGATCGAGGCTGATTTGCCTGAAGGGGTTATCGGGTTAGTTTGCGAGTGTTTGACTTGCAAAGAACCTGCGAAAAGTCAAGAGCGGTTGTTGGAGGAAATCTTGCAAAGTCAAACGCGAGTTTAGAGAATAAGCGAGTTATGTAGGGTGCCTCGCTGTCAGATTGTCGATCTGATTTGAAGCTTTTTTGATAGCGACGCATCCTACGGTATTTTGTAAGCCCTCAATCTTCCAAAATCTCAACTAAATCTTCCTTTGTTACGTCGAAGGCGCGGGCTATTTTTTGACACTCCCCAGCCTAAAGGCGTGGGGATTCTTGCTTCACAGGGATTCCAATGAATTTACCCTCGGCAAGCATCTTGACCGCGTGCCCCACGGCTGCAAGCCCTCTAATCAGAACTACTTGTGCGGCTGCTACATCCCTATCAGTTGTATAGCCGCAGTGTCCGCAGGAGTGAACTCGTTCTGACAGCTCTTTTTTGCCCGTTTCGTTAAGGCAGTTTGGGCAGATTTGGCTGGTCTTTTTAGCGTTGACTTTTTGAAAATACACGCCGCGCTTGAAGCAGGTTTGCTCCAATATATTGAAAAATTGACCGAACCCTGCATCTAAGCATTGTTTGCCTAGCATTGCCCCAGACAACCCGATTAGATTGAGGTCTTCTACAAACACCATCCCCGCATCATCGCAGATATGATGCGATAGCTTGCGATGCCAATCCTTTCGGCAGTTTGCAACGTACTCGTGCAGGAAAGCAACTTTTTTTTGAGCTTTCTTCCAAGTATTAGAACCGATTTTTTTTCGGCTAACGCGCTGTTGCAGCAATTTAAGCTTGCGCTCCGCGTCGCCAAAAAACCTCGATCTTTTGATTAACAGCCCGTCAGAAGTTGCAATAAAATTAGTCAAACCCACATCAATTCCTACGGGGTTGCCGTGAGGAATAATATCAGGAATCGAAGCCTCCCATTGCAACGTTAACATTATGTACCAGCCGCTAGACCGCTTAACTACGCGAGCTTGTTTGGCTATTGCACCATCGGGAATTGGGCGGGATTGCCAGAACTTAATCGGGCCAATTATAGGCAGTTTAAAGCGGTTACCTTGGTGAAAAACCGTTCCCAACTGAGGAAAGACAAAAGACCTAAAAGTTCCCTTTTTCTTAAACCGAGGGAACCCGTGATTTTGCTCCCACATACTGACAAAAGCTTTCTCTAACCTGCGTAATGTTTGCTGCAATACCTGAGCGTTAACCTGCTGCAATGCGGGGCTAGTTTTTCTGTATGCTGTTAAAGCTTTGCACTGACTTGAATATGTCGGTCTAGGCACCTCAGCAGGGATAATGTACTCCGAGTGAAGGGAGCAAAAGTTAATCTGACATTTGCGTGAGTTGTACCAATCTTTTCGCTCTCTTAGCGCATAGTTATACACTTTGCGACACTGTTCTAGCCAGTCTTCAAAAACTGCTACTTGCGTCGCTGTGGGTTTCAACTTAAATTCAAACGTCAAATTAAACACTTGCATCACCTCCTTGATTCATGCTACAGCATTCCTACAAATCGTCATGACGTTTTCAAGAATTAATTAAACTCGCCCTAAGAGGGCGAGGCTCTGACCCCAAAATTTCTGCTATCGCATTAGTGCGATCGCCCCTACTATTCTAAAAACTCGACCAAATCTTCAATCATTACGTCAAAAGCAAGGGCGATCTTCTGAACCGCGCTAAGGTCAACCGTACTCATGCCATCATCCCGTCTAGCATAGCCCTTGACCGTGTTGTAATTAACCCCTGAGCGATCTGCCACATCTTGCAGCGTCCAGCCCTTTTCTTCTGCCAACTCTCGAATCTTTAGTCTAACTCGCCCCATTTTGCCCTTGACAACAGGTTAGTATCAACCTTAAATATAAGAATAACTGAAAACGATCGCCCACCTAGCCTCGAAAACTTGAGGGCGATCGCTTTTTCTACCACACCCCGCAAACGCGGGGAAGGATTACCCTATGATACCAACATCAAAGCCCAAATTAAACACTCATCCTTGGTGTATCGTGCGGCAATTGCCAAATATGCAGCGATTGGTTGTGGCTAGGTTCCACCGCCGGGGCGATGCTGAGGGATATATGCAGATTTTACGGCGGTTGTTGCCGGCGGCCAAACACGCGATCGTTTTTGATACGACAGGGGCCGAGAAATTGCCAGAAGTGCGACTGAATTAGAGCGAATGCTGTAATGGATAAGTGCGATCGCCCTTTTGTGTTTGAATTGGAAAGTAATAAATCGTGAAGGGCGATCGTCGTTTCCTCTCTGCTGAAAATTCTCGCCATTCTGCACGCTTGCCGCACCCAACATTACAATTAGCGGTACAATAAACTAGGAGTTGTGATTTGCCAACGCAGAAACAATCCAACACAGCGATATTCCTCTGTCAGTTGCTTTCAAATTTGTATCAGCCAATCAATGTTTTTCGTTACGATCGCCACTTAAAAACACTCTACATTCAGGCTGGGGTGAGTGATGAAATTGGGATACTAATATATGAAAATGGAAATTGGAGCTTTGTTCTATGACGCAAAACTTAGACCTGATGACGAATGCGGAATTAAAACACTACCTTTCAGAGCATAGAAACGATGGCGAAGAATTCCGGCTGGCACTGCAAGTTTTGCTCGGTCGCTGCGATGCTAATGCTGCAAGCCAACCTTATCCTTTTAACCTTGCCGAGCCAGAAAGCGAGGTGACAGCAATTTTGACCGAGAAAATCGATCTGTCAACAACCGCTCAACCCGTTCGGGTAGTTTACTACAATCTCTATCTTCTGATTAATCTCGGAGAGAGCTTAACAGGAGAGACCATTCTAATTGATACCTACACGTTCGATCCTCAATTAATCAAGGGAGATACCGTCTGCATCAAGGATTGGAAAGTAGGAGTTGCAGCGGACACAGGACTAGAAAATAAAGCTTTTTATTTTGATGCAACTGTCATTGACGTACAAAAGACTGTAGTCCGGCATCAACATTTCTCTGTGGATATCATTCTAGAATCACCCGATCGAGAGATAGTAGCTCAACTGAGAAATGCCTTGACATTCAGAAATATACAAAATTTTGGAAAAAAAAATAATCGCATTGAATCTCAACATTTTTAGAGTTGAATTTGACCTCCCAATAGTTTTAACCGGCAATATTTCCGCTCTCACTAGCGATTATCAAATTACAATATAAGCATTTTTTATATTGACTTTGTAATATTTATTTACTATAATTTCCAGATCGGAAATAATAAAATTGTTACGCCTCACAGTTTTTCCCAAATAACAGCTAAACTATTCTAACGTTTGCGCGTCCCCAACGTCGCAGGCTCAACCTATAGCTGTTAAGGATTCGTTCTGATTCACAGGAGCAAGATTTTAAAATATGCATCTGAGCGAACTGACTCACCCAAACCAATTACACGGTCTCTCGATTCATCAACTCGAACAAATTGCCCGACAAATTCGAGAAAAGCATTTAGAAACTGTAGCTGCCACTGGCGGCCACCTCGGTCCCGGACTGGGTGTAGTGGAACTGACTTTAGCACTCTACCAAACACTCGACCTCGATCGCGACAAAGTTACCTGGGATGTCGGCCACCAAGCTTATCCTCACAAATTGATAACCGGCCGCTACAACCAATTCCACACCCTGCGCCAAAAAGACGGCGTTGCAGGCTATCTCAAGCGCTGCGAGAGCAAATTTGACCATTTTGGTGCTGGCCACGCTTCTACGAGCATTTCCGCAGCCCTAGGAATGGCGATGGCGCGCGACCTCAAAGGCGAAAACTTTAAAACAGTAGCAGTCATCGGCGACGGTGCATTGACTGGCGGCATGGCACTCGAAGCAATCAACCACGCGGGCCATATGCCGAAAACCAATCTGATGGTAGTGCTCAACGACAACGAGATGTCAATCTCGCCCAATGTCGGCGCGATTACCCGCTATTTGAACAAGATGCGACTCTCGCAGCCGGTGCAGTTTCTCAAAGATAACTTAGAGGAACAATTCAAACACATTCCCTTTGTCGGCGAAACTTTTACCCCAGAAATGGAACGCCTCAAAGAAAGCATGAAACGCTTGGCAGTTTCCAAAGTTGGAGCCGTAATTGAAGAATTGGGCTTTACCTACATGGGCCCGGTAGACGGACACAATTTGGCAGAATTAATTGCCACTTTCAAACAAGGTCATACCATCCAAGGCCCGGTGCTAGTTCACGTTGTGACTGTCAAGGGCAAAGGATATGCGATCGCCGAAAAAGACCAAGTAGGATATCACGCCCAAAATCCCTTTAACTTAGCCACCGGCAAAGGCATTCCCTCCACCAAACCCAAACCTCCAGCTTACTCGAAAGTCTTTACCCACGCCCTGGTCAAGCTAGCAGAAAACAATCCCAAAATAGTCGGGATTACCGCTGCAATGGCAACCGGAACCGGCCTTGACAAACTTCAGGAAAAACTGCCAAAACAGTACATCGATGTCGGTATTGCAGAACAACACGCCGTGACTTTATCGGCTGGTTTAGCCTGCGAAGGAATGCGCCCGGTTGTAGCAATTTACTCGACATTTTTGCAGCGAGCCTACGACCAAATAGTTCACGATGTCTGCATCCAAAATTTGCCCGTTTTCTTCTGTTTGGATCGGGCCGGCATTGTCGGTGCTGACGGCCCCACTCACCAAGGAATGTACGATATTTCCTACTTGCGCTGTCTGCCAAATATGACAATTATGGCACCCAAAGACGAGGCAGAATTGCAGCGGATGGTAGTCACGGGAATCAATCACACCAGCGGCCCGATCGCCATGCGTTACCCGCGCGGCAACGGTTACGGCGTGCCTCTGATGGAGGAAGGTTGGGAAGAATTGCCGATCGGCAAAGGCGAAATCCTCCGCAACGGCGACGATTTGCTGATATTGGGTTACGGTTCAATGGTTTATCCGGCGATGCAAACCGCCGAGATTTTGAGCGAACACGGCATTGAAGCAACCGTTATCAATGCGCGTTTTGTCAAGCCTTTAGATACGGAATTAATCTTGCCTTTGGCACAGCGAATCGGGCGAGTTGTCACTTTAGAAGAAGGCTGTTTGATGGGTGGATTCGGTTCAGCAGTAGCCGAATCTTTCCTCGACAACAATATCCTCGTGCCACTGATGCGGCTGGGCGTACCGGATATATTAGTAGATCATGCAACGCCTGAGCAATCATTTGCAAGTTTAGGGTTAACTCCAGCGCAAATGGCCGATCGCATTTTGGCAACATTCAGCCGCAAACAGTCTCCTGTTAGCGTGTAAATATCTAGAATCGGGAGCTAATATCGCGTCCGGTCGATGTAAGGTTTGTAGTGAGGACTAAAGCCCTCACTACAAACTGTTTTGAGTGCGGGCGAAGCGAAGCGCGTTATTGAAATAAAGAAAATATTTTGTTATACTGTCAAGACCGTACTAATTTTAGGTTAGAGGTTTCCGACTGAAAAAACACCGTCACCCATACATTATTATTTTAACAGATGGTGGTCAATTTGACTGCTTTTTAAACTATAAAACCCTGACATCGGGATTTTAAACATTATCCAGCCGGATTATTGGGTGCAAGCGATCGAAAAAACCTCACGCAGATGTCGGAAAACTCTGTCCGGGCGAGGTTTACAATCAATTACCACACGATTTTTAACGGCGACTTATGATGAAATTTCCTGGATACCAAATTCTGGCACAAATCTACGAAAGCGCTAATTCCGCAGTCTATCGAGCTAGGCGAGAACAGGACGATCGAGAAGTTATCCTCAAGGTACTCAAAGAAGACTATCCTACACCTGCGGAACTCACTCGATACAAACAGGAATATGAAATCACTTGCAGCTTAGATCTAGAGGGGATAGTTAAGACTTATGGATTAGAACCATATCAAAGAACATTAGTCATCATCCTTGAAGATTTTGGTGGATTCTCATTCAGACAACTGCTCGACAGTCATATTGAGTCAAATTCTAACTTTTCTCTCCCTGAATTTCTCAAAATAGCCATCAAAATAACTGAAATTTTAGGTCAAATTCACAGCAGCAATATTATCCACAAAGATATCAACCCCTCCAATATCATCTTCAATCCAGAAACGGGAATTCTCAAAATCATCGACTTTGGCATTTCCACTCAGTTAAGCCGCGAAAATCCTACCCTAAAAAATCCCAATGTTTTAGAAGGGACTTTAGCCTATATGTCCCCGGAGCAAACGGGACGGATGAACCGTTCCCTAGATTACCGCACGGATTTTTACTCCCTCGGCGTCACCTTCTACGAACTACTTACCGGCAAGCTACCATTTGAGTCTGCTGATGCGCTCTCATTGGTGCATTGTCATCTTGCTAAAGTGCCGGTATCGCCTC
>JAICRN010000249.1 GCA_025937335.1 Microcoleus sp. TY_ISSM_2_bin.22 | reverse complement strand
TTCGGGAATTTCGCCTGGAAGCTAATACTTCGATCGTCCAACTTAACAGCGCCGTCACTTTCAACACCTGGAACGTGAACAATCGCGTGCCGGGGCCCACATTGAGGGCAACAGAGGGCGATCGTATCCGCGTCATTTTTTATAACAAAGCCGGACATTCTCATTCGCTTCACTTTCACGGCGTTCATACCAGCGAAATGGATGGCGTTAAACCAGTGAAAAACGGTTCGGTATTTATTTATGAATTCGATGCCAATCCCTACGGATTGCATCTATATCACTGCCATATTGAACCCGTAACTCGCCATATAGGTAAGGGACTATATGGAATGTTCATCATCGATCCGCCAAAACCCCGCCCTCCTGCAGATGAAATCTTGTTAATCATGGGAGGATACGACGTAAACGACGACGAAAAAAACGAACTATACGCTTTTAACGGGTTGCCCAATTATTACATGAATAACCCAATTCCTATTTACAGAAATCAGTTAATTCGGCTGTACGTTCTCAACCTAATTGAGTATGAAGCGGCAGTAACATTTCACTTGCACGCCAACTTTTTTGACGTATATCGCACGGGAATGACTTTAACTCCCAGTGAAAGAACCGATGTAATCACAATGGGAGTAGCTGAAAGACATATCTTAGAATTTACCTACGGTTACGCTGGAAAATTTATGTTTCATCCCCATCAAGATGCGATCGCCGAATCAGGCTGCATGGGGGTATTTGAAGTCATCACTTAAACCACATCCTGCTACCAGGGTGCGCCGATTCAAAAAAAGAAAGTATGAAATTATTTGACAAGCTCGATCGCAAATAGGTAAAATAAATAGCTCGCAACTAATTGAGAATATTTCTTAATAAATTGCGAGTCCAAATGCACATAACGTAAAAATTAGCAACTGCCATGTTATCAATATTTCGTCTATTACCGACCGCCGCTGCTACAGCCATCCTCGTTGCTCTGACCGGTTGCGTTTCCCCCACGGCCAGCAACACCGACAGCACACCCTCACCCGCTGCTACAGCCAGTCCCGCATCCACAAGCGGTCACAGCGGAAATCACGGAGGCAAGCCCGGCATTAACATCAATACTGCCATTCTTTCGGAGTTAGATAAACTCGAAGCCAAGTTAGGAATACCGGCACTTTCTAACAAAATTCAAGCTAGCCGCCCTTACGGCAAAGTCGAAGAATTAGTCTCAAAAAACGTCATTACTCAAGCCCAATTCGACCAAATCAAAGACTTGGTAACTATTGAGGATATCGTACTCACAGGCGAAGCCAAAGATGTAGACTACATGACTAAACTCGGCTTGATGAAAGGGCATCTTATCGTAGCAAAAGAACTCTTGGAGCAAGGCAAACCAGACCAGGCAGAACCTCACATCGGGCATCCAGTCGAAGAAATTTATGCCGATGTGGAAGATCAGCTAAACGAGCGTAAAGTTCCCGAATTTAAGACTACTTTAATTAAATTGCAGGATTTAGTTAAAGCGGGTGCAAAAGATCCGGCTCAAGTGAATGCGGAATTTGACACCTCAATGCAAGCAGTTGACGGAGCAATTGCCGGCCTTCCCGAAGCGCAGCGAAAAGATCCGAAATTCGTGCTGCAAGTGATTAACGGCTTGCTGGATACAGCTAATTCCGAATACGGAGCTGCAGTTGCTAACGGCAAAATTTCCGCAATTATTGAATACCAAGATTCGCGGGGTTTTGTCATGTACGCCGAAACGCTGTACAAAGATATCGCCGAACAAGTGGCTAAAACCAGCCCCGAAACCGACAAAGCAATTGTTGCCAGCATGACTGAACTTAAGGCAAGTTGGCCAAGTGCGATCGCGCCGGCCGCCCCCGTAAAAACCACCGAACAAGTCAACCAGCTAGTGAAAACGATCGAAAGCGACAGCCAAAAAGTTCTCAAACCAGCCTCTTAAAAGAGTTAACTCAAACCGCCAACGGTAATTGGTAAAAAATATACCAATTACCTCCACATAATACCTCAACTAAAAAGATGAATTTTAGCGAAGCATTGCCCACATTTGTAATTACTCTCCGCGAAGGAGTCGAAGCGGCTTTAGTTGTCGGAATCGTTCTAGCTTGTCTAAAAAAGTCGGGACAAAGTTATTTAAGTCCTTGGGTTTTCGGCGGTGTTGCGGTTGGACTTATTGCCAGCGCTTTGATAGGTGTACTGTTCGGCTGGACTCTTCAAATGTTGTCCGCATCCAATCAGCCTTTTGCGCCGATTATGGAATCGCTGCTAGAGGCAACCTTTGGGGTTTTAGCAATCGCAATGCTGAGCTGGATGCTGATTTGGATGACCAAGCAAGCGCGATTTATGAAAGCCGAAGTCGAAGGCGCCGTAAGTGCTGCTTTAACCCAAAATTCTCATGCCGGCTGGGGCGTATTTAGTTTAGTTTTGATTGCCGTTTTACGCGAAGGATTTGAAACCGTTTTGTTTGTCGTTGCCAAGTTTCAACAAGGGATTCTTCCAGCGATTGGTGCTTTGGCGGGCATTCTCTCAGCCACCGGACTTGGTGTCCTGCTGTTTAAATGGGGAGTCAAAATTAATATCCGCCTGTTTTTCAAATATATGGGCATTTTATTGCTCTTCATTGTAGCGGGTTTAGTGGTATCTACTTTGGGACTTTTTGACAGCGCGGTGAATATTTTATCGCAAGCAAATCGCGAGTCAGCAGGGCTGTGTTTCTATTACGAAAGATTTACTAAAATCCACTCTTGCATTCTCGGGCCGATGGTCTGGAATACCTCGAAACTGCTTCCAGAAGACAAGTTTCCCGGTTTGCTGTTGAGCGCGCTGTTTGGCTACACGGACAAGCTCTATGTCGTGCAGGCGATCGCCTATTTGATGTTTTTAGGTACTGTCGGTGGCATCTACTTTCAAAGTCTGGCAGGTCGAGTTTTCTTCCCCTTCAAAAAAACACAGGCAACGAAATAGGAAATAAAGCGCGATCGCAATAAATGGTGCATCGATCTAAGCGAGTATAATTCGTAAAAATTTACCCGATTACCATCAAGGATTTTTATGATTGGCTTAGCAATTACTTCGGTTTTAGTCACCTCGGGAATGCCTAGTTGGAACTGGCTGCAAATTATCATCGTAGTTTCCTATTATGCAATTCCCACAATGCTAGTTTATGCCCTTTACAAAGGCCGAGATATCCCCTTTCAGTGGATGTTCCTGGTATTTGGAGCTTTCTTCGTCACCTGCGGCACAATCCACGTCATAGAAACATGGTATGTTTGGTTTCCTGAATCTTTAGTGTCAGAGTTCATGAAAGCCATTACAGCTTTCGTAGCCGGAAGTTCAGTTTTGTTGCTATTAACATTGATGCCTTTTGCACTGGCACTTCCCAGCCCTGCAAAGCTAGAAGCCGCAAACTTAGCATTAGAAAATGAGATTGCAGAACGCCGTAAAGCGGAGGCAGCACTTGCTGAACTAGCAGAAGTATTAGAACAGCGAGTGAACGCAAGAACCGCCAAACTTTCCAAAGCAAATGCTTCTTTAAGTAAAGAAATTTTAGAGCGGAAAGCAGCCAAAAGAGCGTTGCTGCAATCTGAGTTTCAACTGAGAGAAAAAGCCCAAGAACTAGAACTAGCTTTGCAACAACTCCAGCAAACCCAAGCTCAATTAGTACATACCGAAAAATTATCAGCTTTGGGAGAACTGACAGCAGGAATTGCCCACGAAATTAACAATCCCATCAACTTTATTGATGCAAATATTGCCTACGCCCGCAATTATGTTGAAGATTTATTGCGGCTAGTCAATTTATATGACAAATATTATCCCAATCCAGCAGCAGAAATCCAAGAAGAAATTGAGAAAGTAGAACTCAATTTTTTAAGGGAAGACTTGCCAAAACTCCTTTGTTCAATGAAGGTAGGAACTGACAGAATCTGCGTCATTGTTTCGTCGATGCGAAATTTTTCGCGTTTAGACAAAGACGGTATGAGTTTTGCTTCCATTCACGAAGGAATCGACAGTACCCTGCTAATTCTCCAGCACCGACTGAAAGAAAATGGCAAAAGCCCTGCTATCCAACTGATTAAAGAGTACGGCGATTTACCGCTGGTTGAATGTTATGCAGGGCAACTAAATCAGGTATTCATGAACATCATCAGTAATGCCATTGATGTTTTGCGAGACACTTCTAATTCGCCTGTTTTGAATAGCGAGAGAAGCTGTCCTAGGATTCAGATTAGCACAGAAGTAGCGGAAGGCGATCGGGCAATCATCCGCATTTCCGACAACGGCCCTGGCATGACTGAAGAAGTCAAAGATCAGATATTTAATCACTTTTTTACCACAAAACCCGCCGATAAAGGAACGGGTTTAGGGTTATCAATTAGCAGCCAAATTGTTCGAGAAAAGCACTGTGGCTGCTTGGAGTGCCTTTCGGGACTTGGAGAAGGTACGGAATTTGTAATTTCGCTGCCAATAACGCAGAAGCGCCTTGAAACTAGCAGATTAGTGGAAATGCCGGAGGCAGTTTGAATTGCCAATTGTAGATTTCAGATTGCAACTTGAACTAATTGATTCAAATTGATTCAAATTTTTGACAATTTAAATTATTAAGACTGCATTAATCAATCAGCCATCTATTGATTGAAGGTAAAACGACCGTCAACTTTTTCTCCGTTAATATCTGCAGTCACTTTCACGGGATAACTTCCTGCATCTTTGCCGGGAAACACCACAGCGTAATGTTTGCCTTCTGCATCATACTTGAGAGCTAGGGTTTGCTGCTTTCCATTGGGCAACTGCACTTGAGCCGTAACTTTGGCGTTAGGAACTGGTTCCTTTTTCTCCCCTGGTTGCACAAAAACATCTAAATGAGTTCCGGTAGCTTCTTTTTCCGGTACAAACTCTAAATAGTAAGCTCCAGACTTTACAACTTGCCCCCCTTTAGTTGCTGTTGCAGGAGCAGTGGCGGGAGCGGAAGACGCAGGTTGAGAGGCGACAGGAGGGGATGCTGGAGTGCTATTTGGATCGCTTGCTTGTTCGCCTTTACTGCAAGCTCCCAAAAACAGCAATCCGACACTACCTATAACAATTAAATTTGACTTGAGCGATTTCATTGGTTTGACTCCTTGCTGACTGACACTAATTAGAAGATATCACACATTGACTACCTTCCCGTCTTCAACAACTGGCTGAGGTTGTTGAGGTCTTAAAAAATGCCCGAATTGAGCGTACAAAGCTGGCAAAACTAACAGAGTTAGTGCTGTAGAAGTAAATAACCCTCCTAAAACTACTACTGACAGCGGTTGGAGGATTTCCTTGCCCGCCCCGCCTTCAAATACTAAAGGTGCTAAACCCAAAGCAGAAGTTAAAGCGGTCATCAGGATGGCGTTGAGCCGTTCCATCGAACCTTTAATAATTACTTCCTTAAAAGGCAGTCCTTCGGCAAACTTAGTGTTGTAGTTGTCTACTAACAGCAAGCCGTTGCGGGTAGCAACGCCGAATAATGTGACAAAGCCAACCAGGGAAGCTACGGAAATTATACCGCCAGTCAAAGCTACCGCAATTACTCCTCCCACTAATCCGATCGGCAAATTAATCATAATCATAGCAGTTGAAGGAAGGGACTTGACGGACAAGTACATCAATACTGTAATTACCAAAAAGGCGATCGCACTAAATATCATAATATTTTGCGAAGCTCTTTGCTCAGCTTCAAATTGACCGCCGTACTGGATAAAATAGCCAAAAGGCAACTGCACCTCTCGTTTGACTTTAGCTTGAATTTCATTTACAACCGATCGCAAATCCCTACCTTTAGCATTCGCCGCCGCCACAATCAACCGAGAAACGTTCTCGCGGTTAATCGTATTTGGGCCCGTACCGTATTTGACTGTCGCAACTTGGGCCAGGGGAATCTTGTTGCCGCTCGGAGTATCAACCAGCAAATTCTGAATAGTTTCTAAGTTATTTCGGGCTTCAGGCTGCAACCAAACAACTAAGTCAAAAGTTTGCTGCACCTCCAAAACTTGAGAGACAACTTTCCCGTTTAAAGCTGTCTCAATTATTTCAGAAAGTTCTCCGATTTTCAAACCGTATCTACCCGCAGCTTGGCGGTTAAACTTAATTTGAATTTGTGGCACTGGCACCTGCGGTTCGAGTTGCAAATCCACAATGCCTTCAACTGTTTTCATTTGCTCTTCAACTTGGGCACCGATGCTGCGAAGTTTATCCAGATCCGGGCCAAATACTTTAACAGCAATCTGACTCCTGACACCAGATAAAACCTCATCCATCCGGTGAGAAATAAAACCACCGATATTGGGTGCAACTCCCGGCAATTTAGCAAATTCTTGCCGCAGCGACTCCAAAGTTTTCTGCCTGTTTTTCATCCCTTCCTCGCTCAAACCGATATCGATGTGAGCTAAATTGACTCCCGCAGCATCAGCATCACCCGGAGCTCTGCCCGATCGCACTTGCACGTATTCAAACCTGGTATCATCCTTCAGTGCATCTTCAATAGCAAAAGCCGCGCTATCTGTTGTCTCCAAAGAAACCCCCGGATAAAGCATAATAGTATTCACCAAAGTTTGCTCCTGAAACTCCGGCAAAAACACCCGTCCAAAGGAAGGCAAAATAATTAATGCAGCCACCATACTAGCAGCAGCTAAAGCTAAAATGATTCCAGAATAACGCATTGACAATTTTATCAAAAAATGATATGTTTTCTTGCAAAATCTAGGCAACCAAGGTTCCGCAGCACTCATACGTTTGTTAGGCAACAAAATAGCACAAAGGGCCGGAGATATTAACAGCGATTCCAGACTAGAAATCACCACAACTACCAGATAAGTAATCCCCATCGGCGTAAAAATTCGACCTTCTACACCGGGCAAAGTAAAAATAGGAGAAAACACCACAATCCCAATAACAGTCGCTCCAATTAACGAATCGCGCACCTCCTGACTGCCGTCAAAAATCACATCCATCACCGGACGCGGATGAAGAGAAGACGTATTTTCTCTCAAGTTGCGGTAGGTATTTTCGGCATAGACGATCGCATCGTCGATCGCAGTGCCGATCGCCACCGACAAACCCCCCAAAGTCATCGTATTCAGCCCCAGGCCCAGCCAATACATCGCCAGCAGCGCCAACAGCCAAGTTAAAAAGAAATCCAGCAAAACAACCGCCAGAGTGCGCCAATTCATCAAAAACGGGATGAGAATAACGGTGACAATGATGCTGCCTTCAACTAAAGCCGATCGCACATTCTCCACCGAGGAATTAATATATTCTTCCTGTCGAAAAGTCACAGTAACTTTAATATCTTTGGGCAGAGATTGCTGCACCTCAGCCATTGCTGCCTCAACCGCTTTAGTTACCGTCGGAGTATCAGCAACTGGCTGTCTGTTTACCATGACAATCACAGCTTTTTTGCCGTTAAAACTGCCATCGCCCCGCTTGATTGCAGCCCCAATCTTGACATCAGCCACATCACCAATTCTGACGGCCGTTCCTTGGCGAGAGGCGATCGCCGATTGCTGCAAATCTTCCACAGACTCAATCCGTCCCACCCCCCGGATTAAAGTTTCTCGATCCGGCGTAATTAAATACCCCCCCGGCGCGTTAACATTCGCAGCCGCCGCCGCTTCGGCAACTTGCTGCAGCGACACATTAAAAGCTTTCAACTTCGCAGGTTCTACTAATACTTGATACTGCCTTTCTTCGCCGCCATAAGCTACTACTTGAGCAACGCCAGTCACGGCTAGAAGGCGATTGGTGACTTGCCAATCAACCAGACGGCGTACTTCCATCAAAGGAGTAGTTTCCGAGGTAAAAGCATAGGTGATAACAGTACCGACAGGAGAAGTTGTCGGAGAAATTTGCGGTGTTTCTACCCCAGCCGGTA
>JAICRN010000558.1 GCA_025937335.1 Microcoleus sp. TY_ISSM_2_bin.22 | reverse complement strand
TCCTTCTTCCTTCGGACTGACATCCGTTACATCCGTTACATCTTGATCGCGTGCTCGTTGCCGAACTTCCTGCTTAATTAAATTGAAGCCGCAAAGTGCGATCGCGAAACCAAAGCCAAAGCTTCAACCAAACTGCGAACAGCCGCGATCATCGCCACTTCGCTATTAAGTTGACTGACAGCAGAACCGACACCAATACCCGCAGCACCGGCTCCAATAGCGAGGGGTGCGGTGACGCTGGAGATGCCAGAAGCGCAGAGTACGGGGACTGATACGGCACGGGAAATTTCAAAGGCTGCGGCTAGAGTAGGCGCTGCTTTTTCAATTAATCCCAAGGTGCCGGCGTGAATTGGTTGGGCGCTGGTGCCGCCTTCGGTTTGGATGATGTTAGCGCCAGCTTTGACTAATTCTGTTGCTAATTGCACTTGTTTGTCGAGTGCCAAAATGTGGGGAACTGTTACAGAAAGAGTGATGTTCGGAAATAGCGATCGAGTTTCGCGAGTCAACTGCAAAACTTCCTCAGCTTCAAAGCGGCGGCCTACTGCGTAGAAAGCATCAAAGTTGCCAATTTCAATCAAATCAGCGCCAGCTTCTACCGCAGGCACAAACTTTTCCGGTTCCACAGCAGATACACAAACTGGCAAATTTGTCAATTGTTTTGCCATCAATACCAAATCTCGATCGGCAGCAATATCGACAAAGGAAGCACCGCCGAGATCCGCTGCTTTGACGACAGCCGCAACGTTCGCGGCATCAAAATTATTTAAACCGCTGATAATTTTCAGGGCGCGACCTTGCTCAAATGCGCGCTGCAATTTAGAATTTACACTCATCGTTAGTTTTCCAACTCAAAAAATTTCTTAGACTTATTTTGACACGAATTAGAACAAATTTTGATTTTTAATTCTTAATAGCGATAAGGTGCAACCTAAGCACTATACATAGGTCGGTTATGCCTCCAGGACTGTATTTTTGATTTTTATAGCAACCGACAAGACAGTTAGAACGTTCTTAATTGCTACAACTATTGTTGTGACTGCATTTCCACATCATCTTCTGCCCTATTCCTGACCTCCGTTACATCCGTTACATCCTCAGAAAGCGAATCGGTTGCCGAACTTCCCGGCTGTTGAAACTTGTAAACATCTTTGATAACTTGTACCCAACCGTCAGATAGATTCGAGAATCCGATCGCCCTTTTCTTTCGCCGCCGCCGTCGCATCGCCCAACACACCGCTTTCAGTCAAATCTTGCGTCAGCCAAGCAAAAGGCAAATTGCCTTCCATACTCAGCAAACTGTCGATCGGCAAATTCTTCGGATATTCTGTAACAGCCAGTTCCATTTTCACCTGCGACGGCAAAATCGACAACATCAAACTCGTTGCTGCATCACCAGCGTGAATCCCAAACTCCAACTCCTTCGCACTCAATAACAGTCCAGGACGCACGCTTCCCAAAAAAAACCGGTTTCTGGTTGTAGCGATGTTTTTGCGTCTTGGACTGAATAATTCAGCAGCAACATTCGGAACCCGCCAAACCAACAGCGAAAAAACAGAGAAATCTTGATATTTGCGATGAATGTCCCGCGCCGCAATTTCCATTACCTGCGGCTGTCCGCCGCGGCAATTCATTAACACTAACTTCCGCAATCAAGCACGGTAAATACTGTCTGCCATTTCGCCGATTACTGCTAAAAGCATCTCAGCAATGAGCATAATTCTACCGGGAAAATGGCAGTGTTCGTTCGACTTGCCAGACTACACAGGCGGCAAAGCCTAAGCGGGAATATTTGCATCTAACTTTGCCAGCGCTTTGCCTGTCACCGCCGTGCTGGGACATCTACAATTAAAGGTTAATGGTAGCCGTGCTGTTCGATCGCACCTAGCGACTGAACGATCGCAGTATTTTCCCAAGCCAGCACAGACAGAATTTCTGTGCGAGTTAGAGCTGGAAAAAAGCGCAATTTTAGAATAAAATTGTGGATAAGGTGGCGACAAGAGTAAAGGCAACTAAGGCAATCCACTAGCATGAAAACTCAAAAGTAATTTCCAAGAGAGATAACTAATTATGTTTCTCAGTAGATGCTATAATTTATAGCAGATGCTTTAAGAAGGCGCTGATATAAGCTCGCCAGCTCAGACCGAAAGACGTAGAGACGACTAATAGATGGAAGCTTGGCAAACCCCACAAACTAATTTAACTGATATTCCGATCGCCGATGAACTGTCGCGCCGCATCCCTCGATCGCACGATCGAAAAGCAGAAAACCGAGCGCTGCAAACGCTGGCTAGACAATTGGCAACCTCACCCCACAGCCTGCTCAAAACACTGGTTGCGATCGCTAAAGATTTGTGCGGCGCAGGAAGTGTCGGAGTCTGCTTGCTCAAAGAAAATACCAGTTCCGAACAAATCTTTCAGTGGGTGGCTGTGGCGGGGGCGTGGGAAGACGCAGAAGATAAAAACACACCGCGCAAATTGCGTTTGTCGGGAGCTGGTTTCGATCGCCAAACTCCCCAGCTTTACTTCGCTCCCGAACAATACTTTACCGACTTGCAACAGCTAGAATTGCCGGTCGCCGAAGCGTTAGTCGTGCCGCTGCAAGCAGAAAATCAACCGCTGGGGGCAATATGGATTGTATCTCACGATGCCGATCGCCAATTCGATGCCGAAGACTTGCAGATCGCGATCGCCCTAGCAGACTTTGCCGTTGTCGCCGTACAAATCGATCGTGCCGGTCGAACCAAAGAAGCTTTGCGAGAAAGCGAAGAACGCTGGCAGCTAGCCTTGCAGGGAAACAACGACGGCATTTGGGATCGCAACCTGCAAACCAATTGCCAGATCCTGAGCGATCGCTGTTTAGAGATTTTGGAACGCGGGCCCGAAGAAGTCAAGGACTTCAGCCAATTTTTGAGCTACATTCATCCCGATGATTTGGAGATAATGCAAAGCAATTGGCAGCAGCACTTGCATCGAGAAACCTCACATTACTCCTGCGAGTACCGCGTTCGCTGTCGGGACGGGCGCTACAAATGGGTTTTAGCCAGAGGGCGAGCAATTTGGGACGAATCAGGCAATCCCCTGCGGGCCGTGGGTTCCCTGACAGATATCACCGATCGCAAACAAACTGAAATTGCCTTAAAACAAAGCGAAGAACGTTTGAGCGTCGCCATCGAAGGCTCAGGCATGGCAACCTGGGATTTAGACGTGCGAACAAATCGAGTAATTTGGTCGGCGACCCATTTCAGCATTTTGGGCTGCGAACCGGTACCGGGCGGCGAAACAACCGTCGCTGTGTGGCAAAACTGCGTGCATCCAGACGACTTAAAGCAAGTCCTGCAGGCAATAGAAACAGCTCGGCAAACCGGATCGCTCTACTCCCCCGAATACCGCATCATCCGGGCAGACAGCGGAGAAATTCGCTGGTTGAGAGCGTTCGGGCGCTATCTCTACGACACCGCAGGCGAAGCCGTGCGGTTTATTGGAGTATTATTTGATGCTACCGATGGCAAAAACGCCGAACTCGCCCTGCACCAGAGCGAGCAAACCGTGCGCCGTCAACTTGTAGAGATAGAATCGCTCTACCAAACAACTCCCGTCGGTTTAGCCGTTTTAGATACAGATTTGCGGTTCCTCCGGATCAACCAGCGGTTAGCAGAAATCAACGGCTTGTCCGTCGAAGCGCACATCGGCCGCACCGTGCGCGAAATTGTCCCCGACTTGGCAGACACAGCCGAACATTTGTTGGGCCGCCTTCTCGAAACCGGAGAACCGGTGCGGAATTTTGAACTCAGCGGTGAAACCAGGGATCAACCCGGTGTTGTTCGCACTTGGCTCGAGAATTGGTGGCCGCTCAAAGATAGGGGCGGGGAGATTGTCGGGATTAATGTCGTGGTACAGGAAATCACCGATCGCAAAATCGCCGAACTCGCCTTGCAAGAAAGCAACAACCGCTTTCAGCTAGCCACAAGGGCGATCGACGGCATCGTGTTTGAGTGGGATTTGGCATCGAACTCAGTTTACCGTTCCGAGGGACTGCACTCGCTCGTCGGTGTCCGCCCAGAGGATGCACCGGCAACACCAGAGTGGTGGATAGAACGCATCTATCCCGTCGATTTGGCGCGCCTCCAAGCCGGGCGGGAATCAATCTTAAGTGCTGAG
>JAICRN010000631.1 GCA_025937335.1 Microcoleus sp. TY_ISSM_2_bin.22 | reverse complement strand
GCAAACTGTGGACTCACCTGACCGTGGGGCTGCCAAACAATTTCGCCCGTTACGGCATCGAAATCTAAATCCTTGGGCGACTTTCCTGTCAGCAAGTACAAACAAGTCATGCCCAAGGCGTAGATGTCGCTGGCAAATATCGGCCGCAGCGCCATTTGTTCCGGGGGGGCAAAACTAAATGTGCCGACTGAAAAATTCGTGTTAGCGCTTTGGTCGGCGGGGTCTAATAATATTGTTTGGCTAACTTGATCTTTTACCGCTCCGAAATCAATCAGAACTAAGTGGCCGTCTTGAACTCGGCGAATAATATTTGCGGGTTTGATGTCTCTGTGAATTACTCCTTGGCTGTGGATATATTGCACTACTGGCAGAATTTCTAATAGAAAATTTTTAACATCCGATTCGTTGAAACGGCCCGAGTGCTTGACTTCTTGTTTCAAAGTCGAGCCTTTAACATACTCTTGAACTAAGTAAAATTGCTGTTCGGTTTCAAAATAGTCTAGCAGCCTCGGTACTTGCGGGTGGTCGCCCAGTTGGCCGAGGGTTTTCGCCTCTCGCTTGAATAATTCCCGCGCCATCTCTAAAACTCGCGGCGACGAACTACTGGGTCGCAGTTGCTTGACCACGCAACTCGGTTGACCGGGCAAAGAGATGTCTTTTGCCAGAAATGTAGCTCCAAAACCTCCTTGTCCTAAGGGTTCAATGACTTGGTAGCGAGCGCGCAGCAATAACCGCGCACCGCAAGTCTGACACTGAAGAATAGAGTCAGGAGGGTTTTGAGGATGGGGACAGCCCGGATTTACGCAGTAGCTCATATTGATTGAGTTTGCCTATATTGTTCTGATCTTGTCAGCGTCGCTCGACTGCACAAATGGCCTGTTCCTGCTTCTGGTAGACATACTAATCTATCAGTTGTCGGCTGGCCGTGCGTTCGATTGCGAATTGGAATTGCACCTAAGTCTTTTATGCCGATATCTTTTCCCTATTTTGATTATCTCGCTGGTGTGAGTTTTTTCGGTTGATTATCCTTGAAGATAGTTTAAAGACTTGCTAAAGTTGTGCTTTTTTGTGTAAAGTCTTTCTAAACTCAGGTGCTTTTTGCGTTTTTAGATGTCTCTAGCATACCTCATTCTCTGAATGAGAATGCTACTCATCTCCCAATAGACATCTACCTTTGGGCAGAGCCCTCGTTTTTGCTGATGTGTACCATAACAGTCTTGACAAAATTAAATTAGTATGCTATTAAAAGCTTTCCAGAATAAATTCTGGGACTCAAAAGTCGGTGCCGACAGGCTAGGACTTTTGACTCATAACTACTGAGCACGGATAACTAACTACTGACTAAATTATGCGTATATCTCTAAAGTGGCTCCGGGAATTGGTGGATGTGGCAATATCCCCGGAAGAATTAGCCGAAACCCTGACAATGGCAGGGTTTGAAGTCGAAGAAATAGAAGACCGCCGCCTGTGGGCAAGCGGTGTAGTTTTGGGCAAAATCATCGCCTGCGAACAGCATCCCAATGCAGACAAATTGAGAGTTTGTCAAGTGGATGTGGGTTCTTCAGAAGCTTTGAATATTGTTTGCGGCGCACCCAACGCTAGAGCCGACATTTACGTGCCTGTCGCTGTTGTGGGCACTTATTTATCGACTATTGATTTAAAGATTAAACCTGCTAAATTGCGGGGTGTTCCTTCAGAAGGAATGATTTGCTCCCTGGCGGAATTGGGACTATCTAAAGAGTCAGCCGGGATTCACATTTTCGATTTAGAAAATCCAGAATTGGGCAGCGATATTCGCCCGCTTTTGGGTTTAGACGACGTGATTTTAGACTTGACAGCAACTGCCAACCGGGCAGACGCTTTGAGCATGGTGGGCGTGGCGCGGGAAGTGGCGGCGCTGACAGGGGCGAGTTTGAGAATTCCCGAAGCGAATGATGTGGCGATTGAGGGCAAAGAAAGTCCTGGTTTGGCAGTAGAAATATCGGAACCGCAAGGCTGCCCGATTTACATCGGCACGGCAATTGAAGGTGTGAAAATAGCTGCTTCTCCAGCTTGGTTGCAGCAGCGGTTGCAGGCGGCGGGAGTGAGGCCGATTAATAATGTGGTTGACGTGACTAATTACATTTTATTGGAATGGGGCCAGCCGCTGCACGCTTTCGATCGCGATCGCCTGCAATCTTTCACCGGTACTCAAGATATCAGCATCGGCGTCCGCTTTGCTAAAACAGGGGAATCCTTCAAAACTTTGGACGGACAAAACCGCAATTTGCAAGCACAAAACCTGTTAATTACTGCTAGCGACAAACCCGTTGCCTTAGCTGGGGTAATGGGCGGCGAAGACACGGAAGTTCACGAAGGAACGCAAAATTTAGTTTTGGAAGCAGCGATTTTTGACCAGGCAACGATTCGCCGTTCTGCGCGCGCTCAAGGCTTGCGGAGCGAGGCATCGATCCGCTACGAACGGGGGGTGAATCAGGCGGCATTGACGACGGCCTGCAACCGCGCTGTAGCTCTCATTTTGGAGTTGGCTGGAGGCGCTGCGACGGTTCAGAAAACGGCGAGTTCCGGCGATGATTTGAGTTTTTCGCGATCGCTCGAATTGCGTTTAGACCGAGTAAATCTGGTTTTGGGGCAGTTGAAAAGAGGACAAACAGGCGGTTCTAAATATCTGGAAGCAGAAGAGGTGAAAAATATTCTCACAGCCTTGGGATGCGAAGTTGTTCCAACGGAAAAAGAACGAGTTTGGAATGTGACTGTTCCTCCTTACCGCTACCGAGATTTAGAAAGGGAAATTGACTTAATTGAAGAAGTTGCCAGACTCCACGGTTATGACAATTTCTGCGAGACTTTGCCCAGCAAAACGGAACCCGGTTATCTGTCACCAGAATATGCGGCAATTCGGAATGTGCGATCGGCTTTTCGGGCTGCCGGTTTGACCGAGTTGATGCACTATTCTTTGGTGAAAACTGAGGGAGACAATCAGGTGGTGCTGGCGAATCCGCTGTTTGTGGAGTATTCGGCTTTGCGGACAGAAATGCTGTCGGGTTTGATTGATGCTTTCCAGTACAATTTGGAACAGGGAAATGGGGCGCTAAACGGTTTTGAAGTCGGTCGCATTTTCTGGAAGGAAGAGGGCGGGCAGGATGCCCACCCCACAATGAAGGAAGCCGATGCAGTTGCGGGGATTATCGGCGGCGATCCGACTGTGTGGAAATGGCAGCAGTCCGGGCGCGATCGACCTTTGAGTTGGTTTGAGGCCAAGGGGGTTTTGGAAAGCGCGTTTCAGGAGTTGGGTTTGGCGGTGGAATATCAAAGCGATTCCTCGAATACACGCTTGCATCCGGGCCGCACGGCTGCGTTATCGTTAAACGGGAAACATTTAGGAGTTTTCGGACAGTTGCACCCGCAATTGCAGCAGGAAAAGGATTTGCCCGAGCAGGTTTACGTGTTTCAATTAGATTTGGCGGTGCT
>JAICRN010000583.1 GCA_025937335.1 Microcoleus sp. TY_ISSM_2_bin.22 | reverse complement strand
CTATTTCGAGTACAATCCAACTTGATAGAAAACCTGCCTTTGTATTTGGGAGTTGTTTTTCTTCTAACAATTAGGGGTGTTTCAGGAACAGCAGTAGATTTGCTGATTGTGGTGTACATTCTATTTCGGCTTGTACATTCAGCGATTCACATCGCTGGCCTCGATCCAAAGTTTCGGTTGTTCAGCTTAGTAATTCAGTTAAGCTGTTTGGTCGCCTTAACTATGATGGCAGTTTTCTAGTTAAGTAATTACGCAATTGGCACATATATTATATAGTAGGGTGCGTCAGGGGCAAATCCTAATTGTTTCGCAGACAGCGTAAGTCAGACGCACCTTACAAGTCGATCGCCCCTGTTACCTTACTGCCTGTAATTTTGCTAACCGATCGAAGTTTATGAACCGAATATCTCGTGCGATCGCTGTTATTTTAATTGTATTAGGCTGCATTACTTTTGTTTTACTTCAGCCATCGCAATCAGCCTTAACCGTGCCACCTCCCGTGCAAGAATCTCCACGACTCGGAGGAGATGTTGCTCAGACAATGAATTTTGGACGGCACTTTCAAGAACTAGGAGTTGAAGGCTCGATCGCAATTTACGATTTGAACAGCGATCGGCTTTATCAACACAACCCGCAGCGTAACGACACAGCTTTTTTACCTGCATCTACATTTAAGATTCTCAACTCTCTGATTTCCTTAGAAACAGGGGTGATTTCAGATGAGATTGCCGTTCTAACTTGGGATGGAATTCAAAGGCAAATTCCCGCATGGAATCGAGACTTGAATATGAGAGAAGCCATAAAACTTTCCGCCGTTTGGTTTTACCAAGTTCTCGCCCGTCGAGTCGGGCACGAGCAAATGCAAAAATGGGTAGCTAAAGTCGGTTATGGCAACCAAAAAATCGGTAACAAAGACGATATTGACAAATTCTGGTTAGAGGGAGAACTGCGAATCACACCCAACGAGCAAATTCAATTTCTCCGCCGCCTGTACAAAAATGACTTACCCTTTTCTGAGCGATCGCTGTCTCTGGTGAAAGACATCATAATTGTTGAACAAACTCCCGATTACACAATTAGGGCAAAAACAGGCTGGGCAAGCTTTGGAGAACAAACAAAGCCTCAACTTGGCTGGTATGTAGGTTATTTAGAAAAGGATAAAAATGTTTACTTTTTTGCTACAAATATTGACATCCGCAACAATAATGACGCCTCTGCAAGAATCGAGTTAACGCGCCGTTGCTTCAAAGATCTGGCGCTGCTGTAAGTGCGTTATTTGTTCTCTAATATTCGCAAAAACGCCAGCGGATGGGCTAACGGTGAGAGCGAAAACACCCATTTATGCGATGCCTGAGTTCGATCGATCGTAGGAAGCCGAGTCTTTTAAATCTTTTAGGACTTACGCAATTGGCAGATATATATAGTTGTTATAGTGCTATATATCATTTCTCGCAGCAAGGCGACAATCATCTAAAAGAGCATTAAGTTTTTCAACGACCAGCCAGGGGTTTCGACCTTTCAAACAAGCTGCGATTGCTGCTTCATAGGGATTTCTGCCAGTTTTTTTTACTGCTGCGATCGCCTGTTTGTTAGACAATCCCCGCCCGCTGACCAACCAAGCAGCCAAAACCTGTCCTGTACGTCCGACCCCCCCAGAACAGTGAACTACCACCCGTTCGCCTTTGCTATTTGCAGATTGCAAAAATGGCAATATGCGATCGATTAAAATATCGCGATCGACCAATTCAAAGTCTGCAATCGGTGCCCAGCAAACTCGATCGCACCCAAAGATGTTCCGATATGTTTCCAGTAAATCAGTGTAGCGGATGAGTTGCGTCTGAGCAAGCAAGCAGCAAACTTGCTTGATATTATGCCCCTGCATAAATTCAATCCAGCGAGCAACTTCTGCATCGCGGTATCCTGGTCTGGCTGCACCAAACACAATTAATTCATTCTCTGAAGCCGGAGCGAATTTGTGCATACTGGTTTCAATATTTTTACCTATAATTAAGAAAGACGCACAAACCCTGAATCAACAATGAAAAACAATAGCTCGATCGGTTTAATGAACTGGCTGCAACCCAAACCAGAAACCGTTTTGCTGTGCGAATCAATAGCAGCAGCTTCTGACATGGCATTCATGCTCAACGGTGAGTGGGATGGGTGCAATAGTTTGGTACTCTCTAAATGCGACAAGGTAGCAGTTGAAGCAGCCGCTAGTTTGCTGGAGACATCGTGGTGCTACCAAAATACTTGCGAACCGATTTTAATTCGGCTTGCAGTTGACGAATTGCTGCGCCGTTATGCGGTGGGAGACAGGTTTTTTATTAATGCTAACTTGCGATGCGCGCCATTGAGCGAACTTTGCTTGGAAAACATAGATTTGAGTTATGCTAAATTGAATTTGGCTAACCTCACCGGCACTAATTTAAGCAAAGCCAACTTAATGGCAGCACAGATGCAATCCGCAAATTTGAGTGGCTGCAATTTGAGTAAATCGCAACTTGTGAGGGCGAATTTATCAGGAGCAAATTTATCAGATGCTAATCTGAAAGGTGCCGACCTGAGTCATGCAGACTTAAGCAATGTTTGTTTAACAGGTGCAGATTTAAGAGGTACAAATTTAGCGAGAACAGACTTAAGAAAAACAAGCTTAGATGGCGCGATCGTTGAGTAATATCAAATCTCGCTTAAATACTTTCTCTCACAACCCGTCCGTAAATCCTGTCAACATTTATCTGCGTTAATTCGCGTACATCCGCCGACATCTGCGGTTAAAGTTCCAAAGTAATTAACTGAGCAATTTCGTCAGTCTGAAAACCTACAGCCATAGGCTTTTGCACTGTCGGAATCACTTGCACATCATAGAGCTCCGTGACAATTCCTTCAAAGCGCAACCAGTGAACGATCGCCCCCGTATTCAAATCGATCGCCACCATACCACAGCGAGCCTCAGCATCCTTGGCCAGCAACAACTCATCCAATTCTAAACCGCTAAAAGTATTGTCACCTCCCCGAGGTTTCGAGAGTCCAACAATTGCCCAATTTTGCCAAAAGGCCAGTCCTCGGACATATCCCGGACAAAACGCAATCGCCTGAAATTTTCCTGTGTCTAAATCCGCATAACCTAATTCCCCTCTCCCCGAATTCAGCAACCACAACTTGTCTCGATACCAACGAGGTGAGTGTGGCATTGACAATCCTGTGACGATAATATCATTAGATTCAATATCAATAACTATACCGCCATTTTTTCTGCGATCGCGCCAGCCATCCACCACATCCGACTGACTCGACGCCGTGACATATTTCGCTTCTCCTTCTACCATTGCTAAACCGTTGAGGTGACAGCGGTCTTCATTGATATATTGTGAGATAAAACCTGGTTTCCAGAGAGGTTTGCA
The DNA here is from genome assembly GCA_025937335.1 of Microcoleus sp. TY_ISSM_2_bin.22. Taxonomy (GTDB): domain Bacteria; phylum Cyanobacteriota; class Cyanobacteriia; order Cyanobacteriales; family Microcoleaceae; genus Microcoleus. Next base: position 542 of record JAICRN010000583.1, on the reverse strand, counting down.
ACTGTGGCGATCGCTCACTGTAGCGATACAATTAAACAAAGTGCTAATAAAAATGATTTGATTATTTTTATCTACAGCGATATCGTGAATGTCGATATCTCCTGTAGTATAACCGATTCTTGGTATATATAATTTATCGTATCCTTGGTATAAGTTACCGGATTCTAAGACATTATCTAATTGCCAGAGTTGATATTTTGAACTTAAATAAAGGCGTTCCGGCGTGCAGTAAAGCCCCATTGCGCGATCGAATATTCGCCAAAAAGCCGAGATTCTGTTCGTTTCTGGTACAGCACCAATTAACATTAACCTGCTAGTTTGATAGGTAGTGCAAGCGAGGCTGATTTGTTGTTGGGTTAACCAAGATGGAAAATCGCGATCGCCAAAAATCTCGTGTTCTTGGACTGTATTGAAATTTGTGCGATCGTTATTCATAGAATCACTGAGCGTAATTGCCTAAAATCAATAATCTCATAAACCCGTCGCCGCGCCACGGTAAATCGCTTCGATTTTTGATAATTCCTGTAAAAATACCTAGAAGT
>JAICRN010000312.1 GCA_025937335.1 Microcoleus sp. TY_ISSM_2_bin.22 | reverse complement strand
CACCCCTGTGCGCGGCAATGACAATTCACCGCCACGGCAACGCCATGACGATGAACAAAGCTATGTGGGATTTCGGTTTACGCCCGTGGCACGAATACAACGGCAATTTGGAAGAATTTGGTCAACTATTTCGAGCCTTTTTTGACAGTCAGCCAGCGGAAAATAGGGTTTGGGCAGTGGTTCTGAGTTCTGCGATTTATGAATACTTTATCCGCTACATATCGGCGGCTGCTGGTGTCGATCCGTTCAAAGAATTTCGGGTAATTATTGTGCCGCCGCCGCAGATGGTAACTAATATTAGGATTGGCGCGATGCAGGCTTACATGGTGGCCGAACCTTGGAATACGCGGGCAATTCAAGGTAATTTGGGAGTGGGTTTTACCTTCGTGCAAGGCAAGGAAGTTTGGCTGGGACATCCCGATCGCCTTTTGGGAGTAATGGAATCATTCATTGAGGAAAATCCGAAGACTTATTACTCGCTGGTTAAGGCAATGGTGGAAGCTTGTCAGTATTGCAGCAAGCCGGAAAATCGCAGTGAAATATCGGCGCTGCTGACTGAGCGATCTTTTACGGGGGCGCGATCGAAAAAAGGGGCGATCGACAAATTTACGCGACCCGCAATAGTTGGGGACTACAACTATGGAGGGTTTGACGGAAAAGACCGCACCATACAATCGGAAGATGCAACTATTTTCTATGATATTCCTAAGAATTTGCCTCAAATACCGGGAAATCATTCAACATTTATGTGGCAGTCTCAGAGTCTGTGGTTGATGACTCAAGCCGCTCGCTGGGGACAGATTAAAGAACTGCCAAAAAATGCTGAGGAATTAGCTAAAAAAGCTTGGAGAACCGACCTTTACCGCAAGATTGTTGCCGAAATGGGGATCGATTGTCCCCAGGAGGATTACCAAGTGGAACCTGCGGAACTTTTCATTGATAAAAAGGCATTCGATCCTAGCGATCTCGCGGGTTATTTGAATAGTTTTGAAATTCGAGCCAACCGCCCTCAGTCTTTTTTTCAGTCTTAATTTCTACATTCCTGAACGCAGAACCTCTGCGAGGGGGCGCACCTTACCGCTTGCGCAACCGTTCGGAAATCAAATTAACACTTTACTACTTTTTAGGAGAATACCGTGACTCAATCCACTTCTACATCTACCCATGCCAACGAACGAGTTAACAGCCAATCTCACTTTCTGGAAATTGACAACTTGTTCAAGTCGTATAAAAATGCTGACGGTAGCGAATTTAGCGTTTTGGAAAATATCAATTTAAGTATTGGAGAAAACGAATATATTTCGGTAATCGGTCACTCCGGTTGCGGCAAATCAACGCTGCTGAAAATAGTTGCAGGTTTGGAAAAACAGAGCGGGGGAATAGTGACACTGGAAGGAAAAGAAATTCGCAAACCGGGAGCCGATCGCATGATGGTATTTCAGCACTACGGATTGCTGCCTTGGCTGACGGTGCGGGAAAATATTCGGCTGGCAGTTGATGAAGTTTTGCAAAGTCTTAGCCGTCCCGAGAAGATTAGTCTTGTCAACGAACACCTAGCAATGGTAAACTTAACGGCAGCAGCCGATAAATATCCAGATGAAATTTCAGGGGGCATGAAACAGCGGGTTGGGATTGCGCGAGCTTTGGCGATTCGACCGAAAATGTTATTAATGGACGAACCGTTTGGAGCCCTAGATGCTTTAACTCGCGGCAAGTTGCAGAAACAGGTGCTGGATATCTGGGAAAATCACAGACAAGCTGCAATGATGATTACTCACGATGTGGATGAAGCTATCTATATGTCCGATCGCATTGTGCTGATGACAAACGGCCCGGCGGCGACAATAGGAGAGATTTTGTCAGTGCCGTTTGCGCACCCGCGCAATCGCCAGGAGTTGCGAGAATCGAAGGATTATTACGAACTGCGCAACTATGCTTTGAATTTTCTCGATCGCTACTTTACTCAAGACGAATAACACCCGACGGACCGACATAAAAATTCACTTAAGAGAGGTTAAGCCTGTGAATCTCAAAACAATGTTAGCGCGTTTTGAAAGTGCTTTGGGATACCAAAATTTAGCAGAAGAAATGGTGTTGCTGCCGGAGCCAACATTACCAGTTTCTAAGAAATCAAAATCTCCAAAACAGGCAAAAACAATCAATTTTATTGTCGGTTACAACAGTTCTCCCCAAAGCCAAATAGCTCTGGATATTACCTTTTGGATGGCGCATCAAACTCGTTTAGTAACAACCAAAGAAGTCACGGTTCAAGTCGTATACGTGATCGACGAAGCGCCAAAAAGTTACCGCGAAGATACTTGCAAATTTGCTGTAGCAAATGCCTTGGCTGCACAGCAGAAAGTGTCTAATTTAGAGGACACATTCGCCCTTAATTGTGCAGCGCCTGCGAGCGCTTTACGACCCGAAATCCAATCGGTATCCCCCCAGCAAAAAACTTGGATCGCTCCGCATTATTTTCAAGAAATTTTTGGTCAAAAGAATGAGTATGAGGTAGCAGATAAGTTGCTGTGGCAAGCTCGCTGTTTGGCTGAGGAATGGCGCGGTTTATTCAAAGCTCATTTGCGCATCGGGCGGGTTGCTACAGAACTGAGAAATGTGGTTGAATTAGAATCAGCAAACTTACTTTTCTTGGGCTGCGATTCGGCAAACCACTCGCTGGTTAGGGAACTAGGCAATAATTTTCCGTGCTGCGTGCTCGGGATTCCTTCGGCACTCAGCTATCAGATGGATGTTCAGCCTGAAGAAAGTTTGAGTAAGTTACAGTTGGCTGCAACTATACCTGCACGTTGAACTTGTTGAGAACTTACGGAAAAGTTCTCTATGTAAGGTGCACAGTTCGCACCCTACCGCTATAAATTCGCACGCCAAAGCTTTTTTGGCATTCCTGAACCCAAAAACCCAGTTTGTTCAGGTAATTTGGTAGTATACGCTCGAACGTGACAAGGAGAAACCGGGTTTTTTGGGTTAGCGCGCGGCCAGGACAGTTTGGCTGACTCCTATATCGATCGAAAAATAACAATAGTTTCCTCCCTCGAAGTCCCAATTACGAGACAATTGGGGCTTTTTTTTGATTATTGAGATGTTTAAAATTACTCTTAAGGAAAATTATCGTCACTTACCTGAGCATAGACAATTCGTTAACTAATTTGATCTTTCCCCGGCACACAGAGCGCAGGAGTCGATCGATCGAGCGTTTGTCTTCCTCCGTCAAATTTTCGTCAAAAATAGCAGCCATCAAACCGTACCGATCGGCTAGAGTAATGTAGCCATTATGATTCACTTCGGCAAACAGCTCGGCCAAAGCAGATGGAATCAAGTGGATAGGAGTTTGCATAGCGATTAAGTCTGAATTCGACGATGGCGCGATCGGGCGTTTCTGAATTAACAAAAGGCGATCGCACTCTAAAATTTTGTCAGTGTATGACCTTAAAAACTGTGACAATAAACAGCAAAAAACTGTGAGAATAAACAGCAAAATTAGTGAACGACATCACATTCAATATTTGCGAATTATGCTATGGCTTGCAGTTGCGTTTTAGCACAAACAGAGCAACTGCAATCTTAATTTTTTCTAAAGATTGTAAATCTGCACTTCCTCCACAGGTTCAGCTAACTCAAACTTAAACACCCGCGAATAGAAATAAAATTCGCCGTCAAGAGTTCTTTTGATATTTTCAGCGCGGCGAAAACCGTGCTGTTCCCCTTCATAAGCAACATAAGCAACTGGCAAACCTTTAGCTTTCAATATCTCTACCATCATTTCCGCTTGATTGGGCGGAACCACTTTATCTTCTAATCCTTGAAAAAAGATAACGGGACAAGATAAACGTTCGGCGGAATGAATCGGCGAACGAGCCACATACAAATCTTTTCTTTCAGGATAAGGCCCGATTAATCCATCCAGATAGCGCGCTTCAAATTTGTGAGTCTCGGTTGTCAGAGCTTCCACATCGCTAACTCCATAATAGCTCGCACCTGCCTTAAAAACATCGCGGAAAGTAAGAGCGCACAGAGTGGTGTACCCCCCTGCACTGCCTCCGGCTATCGCCATTCTTTCGCCATCAACTAAACCTTTTTCAGCTAAATATTTAGCACCGTTAGCGCAGTCGTCAACATCGACAATTCCCCAACTATCTTGCAGTCTTTTTCTGTATTCTCGGCCGTAACCAGTGCTGCCGCCGTAATTAACATCAAGCACGGCAAAACCGCGACTCGTCCAATATTGAATTTTCAAATTCATGCTGCTAGAAGTAGCAGCAGTTGGGCCGCCGTGACTTTTGACAACAAGCGGCGGTTTTTCACCCGCAGGTGCAGCGAAATCTTGATTTTTCGGGGGATAAAAGAAACCGAAAGCAGTCAAATTGTTTTCCGTGGGAAACTCTATCGGTTCCGGTGCAGATAAATAACCCGGATTTATGCTTAAGTTGCTCGATTTTCGCAAAATTTCTAGTTGACTTGTTGCTAAATTCAGTTGTACAATAGCAGTAGATTCTGTCGGCGAACCTGCCAGAAAAACCACTGTTTCTCCCCGCGCTTTGACGGAGGAAATATCAGTGTAAGGCGTTTCAATTGCTGTCAACTGGTTTGTCGTTAAATCAAGACTCGCTAAATGCCACTTGCCTTGCTGAGTGTAGGTGCAAATAATTTTGCTCTCCGAGACAACGGCATAAGTAGACATTCCAAAAACCCACTGGGGAAGTCCGAATTCAGCCGCCATTTCGCACAGAGGTTCAACCTCTTGCTGTTCCCTCGGCAAGCGGGGATTGACGGTTTTATAGAAATTCCACCAGTTCGACTTGTCAGAAACAAAATACAAAACTCCATCGGGCGACCATTCCGGTTGAAAAATCGACTCCTCCATCCCGCCAGCAACTAAGTATTTTTCGCCTAAAGAACCGTCAGCATTAATTTCTGCCACCCACAATTCTGTGCCATCCCACGGCATATTTGGATGGTTCCAACAAATCCAAGAAAGTAGAGAACCGTCTGGACTTAAACGAGGGGAAGCATAAAAATCATTGCCCTGAGTTAAAATTTGAATATCTTCGCCGTTCTCTAAATTAATGCTAACAATAGTATTGACAGGTTCCCCCTCATCGGCATGGTCTTCGCGCACGCAAATCAGGCGATTTCTTTGCTTGTCAACTATCGCATCTGCATAGCGACAATTAGCAGCAGGACTCAGAGGTTCTGGTTGTGAATCTAATGTTTGAACGTAAATACGTTGGTCGGCAAAATGAGAGAAATAGACAACACCGCCAGCAACTGCAAAAGCAGCGCCGCCGTATTCGTTAACGCGAGTGCGAACATTAAAAGGAGGGGGTGTCACGTCGCTGATTTTACCATCAGGAGTTCGCCGCACGAGGACGCTTCTCCCAGCTTCCGAAGGCCTTCCCTCAACCCAATAAATATCATCCCCGTCAATAGTAATTTGTCCGAGTCCGACAGTTCCAGAAACAATTAAATCAGAAGAAATAGGTGATTTCCAAGAGCCGTAAGGTGATACTGTGGTCATATAGTTGAGGCAGTTGTGTTTCTCGAACAAAAAAATTAATATTTGTAGTTTACAGTAATTCAGTCACCGGGGAAGCAAAATGTCCAAAAAACTCGTACTAATGGATCACGACGGTGGAGTTGACGACTATCTCTCAGTCGTGTTGCTGATGACAATGGAGGAAGTCGAAACTCTGGGAGTAATTGTAACTCCTGCAGACTGCTACATTCAACCGGCGGTGAGTGCAACGCGCAAAATCCTCGATTTGATGGGGCGTTCAGAAGTTCCGGTGGCGGCGAGTACGGTGCGGGGACTCAACCCATTTCCGGTGTTATTTCGGCGAGATTCCTTTGCAGTCGATCGACTTCCCATTCTAAATGAAAAAGGAACCATTGACACGCCGTTAATATCAGAACCCGGACAAAACTTTATGGTGCGAGTTTTGCAAGATGCAGCCGCACCAGTCACATTAATGGTAACGGGGCCGTTAACAACAGTAGCGCAAGCTTTAGATATCGCGCCAGAAATTGAAAGCAAAATTCAAGAAATTGTCTGGATGGGAGGCGCCCTCAATGTTATCGGCAATGTTAGCAAAGATATGGAACCCGGACAAGATATGTCGGCGGAATGGAATGCTTACTGGGACCCGATAGCTATCGAGAGAATTTGGCAAACCCAAATTCCCGTAGTCATGTGTCCTTTAGATATCACGAATAACGTACCGCTGACTGTAGAATTTTCCAATCTCTTAGCAAGACAGCGCAAATATCCTATTTCCGACTTAGCAGGACAGTGTTATGCCCTCGCAATATCTCAAGATTACTATTTTTGGGACATTTTGGCAACAGCTTATTTAGCGCATCCCGAATTTTACCAACTGCGAGAATGGGAAACCGAAATTGTGACCGAAGGCATCAGCCAAGGACGCACAAAAGTTAAAATAGGAGGGCGAAAAATTCAAGCAATGGATAAAGTAGACACCGCCAAATTTTACAATTACATATTACAACAGTGGGCAAGGTAAAAATCACAATATCTGCTAGAAGTGAGCAAAATCTCAGTACAAAACCCGCCATAGCGCGAATATTTACCTCCTCTTCTCTTCCCTCTCTTCCTCTGCGCCCTCTGCGGTAAAAAAAAACTCCTCTCAAAAATGCTCCCAATTCTATCAATTATCCCCTTAGCCCAAACCCCTCCCGCACCTCAAGAAATCATCCAAATCCAAGAAGTGCGACCTCTCCCCGGACAGTTAGACAACATACCAGTATTTAACAGCAACAGTCCCGAATTAGT
>JAICRN010000677.1 GCA_025937335.1 Microcoleus sp. TY_ISSM_2_bin.22 | reverse complement strand
TATAAATGCGGAATTGGCATAATAAGTTAGTTGAACAGTCGTCTTCAGACGACTTAAGCTTTCAGGCAGGGGTTTAAATCCCTGCCTGAATCGGAGTTTCACGTTTGAGCTCTTCCCCTGCTTTTTCAAGCTTTCAGCAGTGCTTTAGAAGCTGATTGCCCTGCGAGTTTCAGTTGCGACCTCAATTTGAAGTTCAACAACACCAAGACAGTCCACTGGCTGAGTATGGATAGCAAAATCGTATTTCCTGACACGGCTGCGAAAGACGGCAAAAACCAAACGCCACCAAATGTTGAACACAACCACAAAAGAGGAGCTTTTTCTGGGGTTAGCAATAGCATAGATAAAATCAGAGGCGGCAACAAGAGAACGCTGCCGACTGTGCAGGCGGCCCAAATTTCCTGATTTCGGGTTTTGGTAAATAGGAATAGTTGGGTGATGGCTGCGTAAATTAGGATAAGATTCAAGCAGAGGATTACACCCCAAAATCCATTTTTCTCACTTTTTTCCAACAGCGCCCAAGGTGTTAAAATTATTACTGAGCTGAGGAGATTAATTGCGATCGCAACTACAGCCGGGCTTTTTTCGCTCCAAATTAAGTCGAGTAGCGGGTAACGCCGCCACAACTTCTGACTGCTGGGAACGATTTGTTGCCGATACCTCGCCCAATCGTACAAAGATTGTCTGTCAGATGTTAAAGCTGCAATTAAAGCTAAGAACATCACCAAATTCACAATCAGTAAGGTGGGGAGACTGCTGCCTGATATGGGGTTTGATTGGAGTGCAAACCCTAAAATTATTGGCTGACAGCAGATAACTAGCAAATAACTTTGCCGCTTGCTCAAAACTGTACCGCTGGGATTGGGAAAGCGGCGCTGCCATCCCTGCCACAGCCAATAGGTTCCTGTACCGCAAACCAAGAGAGACAAAGCAAGACCGCTCGCTATATTTGTACCCACTGGCGAGTAAAACCATTGCAGCTTCTCTAAGTCTTCAACTAACGAATCGAACTCACCTTTATCAACTAGAAAAAGCTGATATCTCAGGATAGCAAGGGGAGACAAAAATTTTAACAAATCCCAAGCAGTTCGCGTGAAGGGGAGCGCAGAAATCCCAAACGCCACAAAAACCATACCGCTAGCCAACCAAGGTTGAAATCCTCCCAACCAACTGGTTGTCAATCCAAATAGCATCGCACCGCTGTAAAATAAAGCACAGCTAGCTGCAACTGCTATGTAGAAACATAAAATTTCATTCAGGGGTATTTGAGCAGCTAATCCAGCATACAGGTGCAGCGGTATTGCCAGAATTGCTGCTAAATAAAGTAAAATTGGGACGCCAAGAATTTTGCCGAGAAAAATTGTTTTGGCAGACTGAGGACTGAGGCGAATAAAGTTGAGCGTGCCGCGGCGTTCCTCCTTGTCTAAGTCACTGACAAGTAGATAAGTCCCTGCTACTAATAAAGCTAAGACGCTAAATATGCTCAGCCAAACGAATATCTCTAGCCACCACTCCCGCCAGTTAATCACAAAGTTGCCCAAGGCATCTCTAGCGCAGATTTTTTCAGAGGAATGCGCGTCATCTAAAGAGCAAAATCTGTGATAGATGGGATAAGTGTACTCCCCATTAGGAGGGGGAACGGGTATTTGAGCGCTGACAGACATGAACAGCAGCAGTTGAGCACTTAAGGAAAGGGCAGAGGCTAGCGCCATATTGCCAGTATTCAAGCGGCCTTTGATTTCTCGAAATAACTGGGGATTCCAGTTGCCTATTTTGTCTAGTAAGTGGAGTGTCATTGGTTATTGGTGATTAGTTATTGGGTGATGAGTTAGTTGTAACTCACTGTTAAACTATTCTCAATAACGGGCAAGATGCCCGTTCCACAAAGAGTGAGTTTGATTTTGGGTTGGGTATCCTGCCCGCCCATAAAAGGCTGAATGAGCATGGTTAATCACTCAGTTATAACTCACTGTTTATTCTGGTAAACCGGAAACTAGCAAATTAGGATGCTTGCTGGTGCCCCATCTTGAGGAAGATGGTTTCTAAGTCTTCTTGAGTGCAGTGGAATTCGGTTAGGGGAATGTGGGCGGTGACGAGTTCGCGTAATAAATTTGCAGCATCTTCCGGGCTTCCTGAAAAATCAACGCACACCTGTTGAGTTTCCGAGATTATTGCCCAATTTTCCACCCAAGGAAAGTTTTTTAAGGCCGATGTTAGCGCTTCTAATTTATTTCCTAAAACCGAGATAAAAATTTGCTGGCGGCTGAGGCGTTTGTAAAGTTCTTGTAAAGGTGCGCTTTCGACCAGATATCCGAGTTCCATGATGCCGACCCAGCTACAAAGTTCGGCTAAGTCGCTGAGGACGTGAGATGATATGACTACTGTCATGCCGGCTTCTTGCAAAACTTTGATAATTTCGCGGAACTGCATTCGGGCGATCGGATCTAAGCCAGAAACGGGTTCATCTAGCAACAACAATAGCGGTTCGTGGATGATAGTTCTCCCCAAACTCAGGCGCTGTTTCATCCCCCGCGACAGGCTGGAAATTAAGCTGTTGCGCTTGTTGGTTAGTTGCACGAGTTCTAAAACGGAGTTGATTCGCTCTCGGCGGCGCGGTTGCTGGAGGTTGTAGAGTCGGGCAAAATAGTCTAAATAATCCCAAACAGTCAAGTCGTCGTAGAGGGGAAAGTCGTCGGGAAGAAAGCCGATGCGCTGTTTGAGAATCGGGTGCGATCGATCGCGCAATAACCTATCCCCGTTGATGTAAATTTCCCCTGTAGTCGGTTCCTCAGCCGCCGCCAACATCCGCAGCAAAGTAGTTTTGCCGGCACCGTTGGGGCCGATCAGTCCGCATACTTCGCCTGCTGCTACTTGCAAATCGATGTCATTGACTGCTATATGGCGATCGAATTGTTTCGTCAGCCCGCGAGTTTCTATTGCTAGTTGTTTTGCCATGTTTGGAGGGTGAATGAAGTTTTATTGGTGGATTCCTGGGAATCATAAAAGTTATATCGAGTCCGATTGATTTGAGGGGATTATTCGTGGGGGAGGGCGGGTTTATTTAACCTGTCTGCAAACTTTAAGCCTACTGGCGAACCC
>JAICRN010000436.1 GCA_025937335.1 Microcoleus sp. TY_ISSM_2_bin.22 | reverse complement strand
TGGGAGAACGAAAAAGCGATCGTAGCGGCTGAGCTAAGCGGATGGTGTTGTCGGTCAATGACGCTCCAAAACAGGATTCGATCGCGATAGGGGTCCAATTAATCGTTAGATAGCAGCCTGAGCTAGAACATTTTGATAGAACCCTAAAACAAGGACATTATTATGAACCCGACAGCCCCCTCTCAAAACGTCCTCGATTGTTTGCAGGTTATTTTGGATGCGACAGCATCAAAAAATTACGAGCTTTTTACCACAGTGGGCGATGCAGGCTACAAAGCGAGCATTACACAACAAATGTTTGACGATGTTAGCGAGCAGCTCGCTTCACGCCTGCAACAGGGATATTCAATTACTTATTTTGGCGATCTAAAACAAGGTAATTCTCAGATTTATTTGTGGAAGCTGAGTTTTGAAGATGGTGGAGATGAATTTGTGGCACACATGACTATGAATGGAGACAAAGTTGCTGGGATTTTCATCGAATAACATATCTTGCTTGACAATCAAGCATCCAGGATACAAGCCCCCGGATTCATTCCGAAAGCAGACTCAGGACTCAGAAATAAAAAACCTGTATCCGATGAAACTTGCCCCCCGAATTTATCCGTGGGCTCAATGCTTCAATTGTTTAATCTAAAATCTCAAATCTAAAATTGATTGACACGGCGTTTCACTGCATCTAACGCCGATCGCCCACAACCGTTAATCGAAACCGATCGGGCGGCACAAAGGTGATTCCCCGGCGGGCGGGACGAATTGGCCGATCGAGATTTGATACAAACTCGCGCGAAGACAGCACCGTTGCTAAAACCAGCTTCATTTCAAACATCGATAACGCCATCCCGATGCAGCTTCGACTCCCGCCTCCAAACGGTAAAAATTCAGAGGCGGAAAACTTGCGATCTAAAAAGCGATCGGGATTGAATAAAGCCGGATTTTCGTAAGTTTCAGGGCGACGGTGCGCCAAATAGACACAGGGGATTAAAATCGTTCCCGGTTGATATGTATAGCCTTCGAGTTCGATCGTCCGTTTCACCTTGCGCGGCTGCGAAATTAAGGCAATTGGATAAACCCGCAGCGCTTCCTTGCAGACTGCTGTTAAATACGGCGACTGCGAAAGCGCGATCGGATCGGGATTCTCGCCTAATTCATCCAATTCCTGCCGCAATCTAGCGAGACATTCGGGAAACTGATGCAGCCAGTAAAACGCCCAAGTCAACGCCGATCCAGTGGTTTCATGTCCCAACAACAACAGCGTCATCAACTGATCGCGCAATTCTCGATCGCCGATGGATTCGCCGGTGTCGTCGCGGGCCATCATCAAGACTGACAGAATATCCGTGCGAGACGAATCGAGAGAATGCGATCGCCTCTCGGCAATTTCCGCATAAATCAGCGAGTCAATCTCCGCCATCTGCTGCAAAAACTGCCCCCACGGACTCCAAGAACCCAAATTTTGCTGCAACGGTTCAAAGAAAAATTGCATCGAATACAGTTCAGAGGTAATCGCTTCTAAAAGCTTGCTGAGCAATTGTTTCAGCCGTTCGTAGCGCTCTCCCGGCACTAATCCAAACACGACTTGCAAGATTACTTGCAGCGAAATTTCTGACATTTCTTCGCGCACTGCGATCGCATCTGGGGCTTTCCAGCCGATCGTCTGCTTTTTCGTCAAATCAACAATCAAATGCCCTTGACTGTGCAACTGTTCCCGATGCAGCGCGGGCATTAATAGCTGCCGCTGTCGCAGATGTCGCGGCCCTTCATTCATAATGAGGGATTCAGTTCCCACCAGCGGGCGAAATACGTTGGTCACTTTGCCAAACTCAAAGGCATCGGCTAAGGTCGTAAACACCGCCTGAATGGCTTCTGGACGGCCCAGAAACACGACGGGGGGCGAAGCGGGCCCCAACACGCGGGCGGTAAATGTATCGCCGTATTTGGCCCAGGAGCGATCGAAAAATGCGATCGGGTCAGCTACCAGCGAAAGCGTTTGGAACAAAGCAGGAGAACGAGATCCGGTAGGCAGCGTCATTCGATTTTAGATTTTAGATTTTAGATTTTGGATTGACCCCACGGATAAATTCGGGGGCGTGAGGATTTTAGATTTTAGATTTTGGATTGATTCCAGGGATAAATCCGGGGGCTTGTACGATCAAGAAATTCTTGGTCATTGCAAAACTGGCGATACACAATATTTCTAGTGTATTTTGACATACTGCGAAGTCCTCGATCGACCGTTGGCACCCTGAAATTTATCTGCGGTCGATCGACTGGAGGCGAGATCCCAGGTTTCTGAGCATAAGTTACACCAGAACTATGAATAGAGCATTCGCTTAAAATAATCTTCAAGAACTAGGTAACAAAATAGATGAAAGCCCAAAAGCATCTTTTTATCAAGTTAGCTTCAGGTATCTCAGCATTTCTAGTGGTTGGCTATTTCGGCATCTCAGCTTATGCAGGACATACTCTTTCAAAGCCAAACAGATGCTTTGACCCTCTTAAAGCATCTGTTTTTGCTGTTCCTCCTGAAAATGTAAAATTTCGTACACCTGATGGCGTGGAGATTGCTGGTTGGTTTATTCCAGAAAAAGCAATAGACAAGGTATTAATTTTAGTGCATGGATTGAATTCCAGTCGGACTTGTGAGCTTGCTGGAAAGTTTGCCGAGTTTGGTTCAGCTATGAATCAAAAAGGCTTTTCGATACTTACGATCGATCTGCGAGGACATGGGCAAAGTGCTGATTCTCGTTTCACCTTTGGAATTACAGAAAGGCGAGATGTTATTGCAGCAGTGGATTGGCTTAAAATAAGAGGTTTTAAGCCAAAAAAGATTGGGGTTTTAGGTGTTTCAATGGGTTCTGCTACTGTAATTGGAGCAGCCACAGATGACTCTGACATCGGAGCAGTGGTCACTGACAGTGGTTACGCAGAGGTTTATCCAATTATTCAGAAGCATTGGCAGTCAGCTTCAGGATTACCTGGGATATTTCTTCTTTCTACCATGATGTTTGGACATTTGTTGACTGGATACGATCTAACTTCTTCTAAGCCAGTGCAGGAGATAGGTCGTATTTCCCCTAGACCAGTTTTGATCGTTCACAGTGCGATCGATCCTTATACGCCTATACAAAACGCTCGCCAACTCAGAGAAGCATATCCTTCGGCCGAATATTGGGAAACCAATGCGAAGAAACATCCAGAAAGCTACAATACGAACCCAAAGATGTACGTTGACAAAGTTGCTGATTTCTACAATCGGAGTCTAAAGTAGGGCGGCTCCTAGAGCAAGCAGATATCGAGACGCAGCTTAACTTTTCCGTTAGAATAATTTAATTCTCGATCGCCCGATCGCCGCCTGAAATTTATTTGTGGCAGATTGCTTCGGCAAGTAGCAAAAATAGTAATGCTATCCCGATCGATCGCAGATTGTACGGCGAGCTTCCCAACCTAAACTGCTAACAGTTGTAGGTTTAGATGAAATGGATGCTAGCGATCGTTTGGTTTGGCATTACGATCGCAAAAATCAAATGACCGAAAGCATCCAGGATACAAGCCCCCGGATTCATTCCTTCGCACACTCAGGACCCAGAAATAAAAAACCTGTATCCGATAAAGGAGCCCCTGAATTTATCCGTGGGGTCAATGCTTCAATTCTTTAATCTAAAATCTCAAATCTTAAATCTAAAATCGATTGAATTTGGGATACAATTGTTGTAAAAGCTGGTAGCCAGTTGGCTGAATTTGTTATGACATTAACATCCCGTGTTGTTCATAGCGACCCCGATATTCTGGGGGGAATCCCTGTTTTTGTTGGGACTCGTGTACCAATGAGAACCCTACTTGATTATCTTGAGGCTGGTGATTCATTAGATGTATTTCTAGACCATTTCCCTAGTGTCAGTCGGGAACAGACAATTGCAGCTCTTGAATTAGCAAAGGAAATGCTGACAGCCTATGCGAATCCTGCTTGATGAATGTGCCCCACGACCTTTAAAACGTGAACTTGCTGATTACGAGATACGCACAGTTGTTGAGATGGGATGGTCAGGAAAGAAGAACGGTGAATTGCTGCTGCTTATGAGTCAAGAGGGCTTCACGATTCTGCTCACCACAGATCAAAATTTGCGCTATCAGCAAAACTTGCAACAAGCTGGAGTTGCAGTCGTTGTTCTTGTAGCATCGAGCAACAGGCTTTCTGATTTACTTCCTCTGGTACCAGATGCTCGTAACGTGTTGAATACCATTACTCCGGGGGAAGTGATTGAAGTCGGAGGTTCTTAAAAGTTCTCTAGGCGACGCAGCAAAACAACGCCCATCCACCCCACCGCACAGAGGTTATGTGTTGGGAACGGAGGTAGTCTCCTGCGGGTGATTGACACCGTTAGATCGCTCTATTCCTGCGAGGGTGGTTCCGCAGATTGTACGGCTAGCTTCCCAACCTAACATGACTGTTTTACGCTCTACTCCCCAGCCATAGCCACCGAGTTCTCCAGATTCTCGAATGACTCGGTGACACGGAATTAAATAGCCGATCGGATTTTTACCGATCGCATTTCCTACAGCTCTAGCAGCAGTTGGGCGTGCTACCATTTGAGCTATAGTCTGATAAGTTGCGATCGCCCCAAATGGCAATTGCAAAAGTGCTCGCCAAACTTGAATCTGAAAGTTAGTGCCTTTTACCAACAGCGTTAGCGGTTTTTGCTCGCTGAGAGTTTCTGAATTGAAAATCAGGTCGCGCAATGATTGAGTGGTTTGCTCATCGCGGATAATTTCAGCATTTTTCCACGTCAATCGCAGTCTTTGTGCAGCGGTTTGTTCGTCTGTTGTATCCAAGAAATAAAGATTACAAATACCGCGGGCCGTTGTCGCGATTAAAGATATGCCAAACGGAGTATCGTGAATGCCATAGCGAATTTGTAAACCTGCTCCGCCTGCTTTGAACTCCCCAGGTGACATTGCTTCTAAGTTCACAAATAAATCGTGCAATCGTCCTGGACTCGATAGCCTCACGTCCAATGTTAGGTCGAGAAGGCTTTTAGTCTGAGTGATTTTTGACTTGGCATATTCAACTGTCAGATATTGCAAAAACCGCTTGGGGCTAATGCCGGCCCATTGAGTAAATAGTC
>JAICRN010000569.1 GCA_025937335.1 Microcoleus sp. TY_ISSM_2_bin.22 | reverse complement strand
GATGATTTGTCAGTCCTAAATCTCAAATTAACTCGATACAATCAAGAAACTGTTAATTCCGTTGCAATAGCTACTTCATCAACAAAAATGGGGTTTGGCAGTCGTCCTAATGTTAAAGAACCGCCTTTTATTCCATCTTGTATGAGGTCTTTTGAAAGGAATCTCACGGAACTATTTGACCTGGCGCGTTTGAATGAAAAAGATAGCGAAGTTTTGAAAGCTTTTCAAATTCTCGACTATTCAATAGAATCAGTAGACAGTTTTTCGATCGGGGAACCCACGCTCTACTTGAGAAGGAAAGGCGAAAAGCGTTTGCCTTTATCATTGTTTGGAGATGCGATTAACAGAGTTGCAGAAATAATCCTTAAACTGGTAAACAGCGAACACAAAATACTGCTAATTGATGAGATAGAAAATGGCATACACCATACAAGTCAGCGGGAGTTTTGGAGAGTGTTATTTCGGTTGGCGGTTGAACTGGATACGCAGATTTTTGCTACAACGCACAGTTTAGAGATGCTTCAAGAATTTGCTCATGTGGGTTTAGAATCCAATCAGGAATGCAGCAGCGCATATTTTGAACTAGCCAAGAAACCGAAAACAGATCAAATAATCGGAATCCGGCGCGATTTAGAAACTTTGAATTACGCACTAGAGCATCAAAAAGGAGTGAGAGGTGAGTAATATTGTCATAGTAGAAAGTAAAAATGATAAAATTTTCATGCAGGCAATGGTTGAGAAACTCAACTGCGATATCCAGCTAGCATCACCTATTTATATAGATGATTATAAAAGTTTGGAAGGCTTGAGCAAAACAGAGTTAATCAAAGCTTTAAAAAATTTAGAAAGAAAGATTGACCGAAAAAATATCGAAAAGATTGGAATAATTATCGATATTGATAATTATTCAGAGCAAGAACGGCTGAAATTCGTAGATAGATGTATAAAACAAGTGTTTCAAGCTGAAAGCTTGTCAAGCACTAAACAATTTATCGATCTTTGTACAGATCATGGAACAAATGCAAAATTGGCTTGTTACTTTACAAATGTTGGAGGTAAAGGGGAACTGGAAACGCTTTTAAAGACAATAAAGGCTAGAGAATCACCTCATGCTGATTGTTTGGATAGCTGGAGAAGTTGCATAAAAGAAAAGGAAGGAAAGGAAATTAAGCAGAAAGATTTTGATAAATTTTGGATTAACAACTATATTAGATATGATACTTGCTCAAAGCAGGATCAGAAACAAGCTGGCAGAAAATGCAGTATGTCTGAGTTTGAGTATGTTATGGAACACAAAAAAGATATTTGGAATTGGGAACATCCTGCACTCGATGATTTGAAAGAGTTTTTTAAACTCTTTTGTTAAGATGATAAAATTCACATACAATTAATATCAAACCCGTAGGTATCGAAATTATTCATCTCTCTCTTCTCTCTCTGTGCCCTCTGCGCCCTCTGCGGTAAAAAAAAATCCTGTTCGCTAAGCAAATAAGATATCTATATGAGCTTAAAAATCTACTTTCTACGCCACGGTGAAACCGTTTACAGCAAAACAGGCGGTTTCTGCGGCGACCTCGACCCGGAATTAACAGCCGAAGGTTCTCAAATGGCAGCACAGTTTGCTGCTACTTACGCGGCATTGCCTTGGAATGCTGTTTATGTGAGTCCCATGAAACGAACGATTGCTACTGCAAAACCTTTGTGCGAGGCTGTGGGAATTGAAATGCAAGTCCGCGACGGATTGAGGGAAATTAAGTACGGTGAGTGGGAAGGAAAAACATTAGAATCTGTCAAACAAGAATATACAGAAGATTATATTAACTGGCTGACTGAACCTGCTTGGAATGCACCAAACGGTGGCGAAACTTCGGTGCAAATTGCCAGTAGAGCTTCCTTAGTTATTGCAGAAATTGAGGAAAAATACAAGAGCGGTAATGTGTTGGTTGTCTCCCACAAAGCCACTATTCGGATTATTCTGTGCAGTCTGTTGGGGATTGATTTGGGACGTTACCGCGATCGCATTGCCGCTTTAGCAGCTTCTGTCAGTATTGTCAAGTTTGACGTGCGCGGGCCGCTGCTGGAGGTTTTGGGCGATCGATCGTACATGGATGAAAACCTCCGCAATTTACCCGGTACTTGAAATCGCCGGTAAGGTGCGGAGGCGCACCCTACAGTCTGCCACTAAATCGCACCGATGTAAGACAATCCTAAAATCGTACCCGCTCCCAAAATATGACCGAAGCAGAGACTTCCCACAAGTGCACCCAAGCTCAAACCGCCCAACGCACCCGATGAGGGCGCGGCTGGGCCTGTGTGAGGATTTTGGATGGTTGATTTGCCGATCGCAATAGCTAAAATATTGCAAATAATCATAATCAAACCAGTCGTGGGGCTCCACTCTACGGTTCTGGCGACAGTCGCAAGTAAAATTGGTGTAAACATCGATCTGCTCCTTAAACTTTACTAAATGAAAATCTGCACAGAAGATATATCAAAAAAATGCAACTGTTAGCTACACTTTGCATTAACTGTTAATTTTTCGACATTTTTCTTAATAATTTTCCCAGAATCTCAACATTTCTTAGTCCCCCTGTGCTGGGACGAAAGTTTGACCAGACGCGATTTCAATCGCCTGGCGATCGAAAGAACGAATCAACCGGACATAATAAAGCATGAAAATACTGGTGTTAAATGCGGGTTCTAGCAGTCAAAAGAGCTGTCTTTACGAGTTAAAGGATGTCTTGCCCGATCGTCCGCCGCAACCCCTGTGGTCAGCGCAAATTGAGTGGAATCACCGCGAAGGTGTGGCCGAGTTGAATGTCGAAACTGCCTCGGGAACTGAACTTGAGGAAGAATTCACCTCAGACTCTCGCGAAGCCGCTATTTCTCGAATGCTGGAGACTCTGTGGCACGGTAAAACTCAAGTTATTAACGGTTTAAAGGAGATCGATCTTGTCGGCCACCGCGTCGTACACGGCGGGCAAGACTATCAGCAAAGTACGTTGATTTCACCGGATGTCAAAGAGGCGATCGCCCGTTTATCTGTGTTTGCTCCCGTCCACAATCCCGTCAACCTCGAAGGTATCGAAGCCCTTGAAAAAACCCTCCCAAATGTGCCGCAAGTAGCAGTATTTGATACAGCTTTTCACGCGCAATTGCCGCCTGCTGCGTTTGTTTATCCCGGCCCCTACGAATGGCTGGAAAACGGGATTCGCCGCTACGGTTTTCACGGCATTAGCCATCAATATTGCTCTCGCAGGGCGGCTCAAATTCTGAACCGTGATTTGGCAGATTTGCGGCTGATTAGCTGTCATTTGGGCAACGGGTGTTCTCTGGCCGCCATTCGCGGGGGCTGGAGTGTTGACACGACGATGGGTTTTACTCCTTTGGATGGTTTGATGATGGGAAGTCGATCGGGTGCGATCGATCCGGGGATTATAATTCATTTATTAAAGCGAGGGGATTTAACTTCGGAAAAATTAGATAATATTCTCAATCGTAATTCTGGTTTAAAAGGGATTTCTGGGGTATCTAGCGATATGCGGCAGATTGGAGAGGCGATCGCACAAAGTAATCAGAGAGCTCAACTTGCATTAGATATTTACATCCACCGTTTGCGCGCCGGAATTGGGGCGATGCTGGCGAGTTTGGGAGGATTGGATGCTTTAATTTTTACGGCGGGAGTTGGGGAAAATTCGGCTGTTGTGCGGGCGGCGGCTTGCGAAGCTTTTGGATTTATGGATTTGAAATTGGATGGGGAAAAGAATCAACACTCGCCAGTTGATGAAGATATTGCGGCAGTCGATTCAGCGGCGAGAATTTTGGTAATTCACACGCAGGAAGACTGGGAAATTGCGCGAGAATGCTGGAAACTTTACTCGCATTTGCCCTAATTCGATCTATCGTAGCCCTGGTTAACAAACAGGGTGAATTAATTGTCAAACAAATAAACTAAGCTGATTGGGCTATTTGTTGATGCTACGTGAAGAATTTAACTGGTTTGTCTCGGTTAGAACAACCGAAAAGCAACTCACCGATATTTTCAAGTTGGTTAACCTTCAAT
>JAICRN010000153.1 GCA_025937335.1 Microcoleus sp. TY_ISSM_2_bin.22 | reverse complement strand
TGCTGTTCCTTTTCCAGCCGCAGCCTTATATGAATTTTTCGCCAGAGTTGTTTTTAAAATAGTTACCGGAAATCTGTATAGGGCTGTGCCGTGTCCATACAATTACTCCGGTTAGGGACACGGCACTGCCGTGTCCTCTATATCATTCCGGTGCAGCCGGAATTTATATGATACCAAATCCGCGTTAAAAACCCCGATCGTCCTAGTGCGGTTGAAACTGCTCGAGAGTCAAACTTTCGTCAGAACTCACACCTTGCACCATTCTCGCTTAACAGGCTTTCGGGCCTGTTCCACAAAGACGGAGTTTTGTTGTGGAGTGGGGAGGAGAACCCGCCCGCAAAAGGCTTATGGAGAATGGTGCAACATCTCAGTGCGAACAGAGTGGGACTGAACCATAAAAGAGTAAAAATCGCGGATTTGGTATCAATTAATTAATCAATCCGCAAATTGAAAGGCAAGCGAACGTAAATCCCCTGCGGGTCGTTCATCGACTCGATCGCAGCCAATTCCTCCTGCATTTTCTTAACTTCAGCAGTTAGCGGGTCGAGTTTGGCGGCTGGTTTCAAAACGCGAACGCCTGAAATTTTTTCCAAAATTCGCTCTTCCAAAGTGCGGCGTTTTGGATATTCTTCCAACTGCCAATCGTCGCCAAGTTTAGCTTGCTTCGCTGCCTCTCTGACAGCATCTTCAAGACCGCCAATTTCATCGACTAAACCCAACTGTTTCGCGGCCGTACCAGACCACACCCTGCCTTGAGCAATTTCTTGTACTTTGTTTTTCGGCAGTTTGCGGGAGTCGGCGACTTTAGTAATAAATCGATCGTAAATGCGATCGACTACCCTCTGAATATTCGCCAATTCTTGAGGATTTTTCGGACGGGAAACCGTGTTAGTATCCGCAAAGCGGGCGGTTTTCACCACGTCCCAAGTCAGACCGTTGTTAGCAGCCAACTTTTCGACGTTGAGCAACATTCCAAAAACGCCTATCGAACCGGTTATCGTATTCGGTTCGGCAAAAATGCGGCTGGAACCCATCGAAATCCAATAGCCGCCGGAGGCAGCTAAATTGCCCATCGAAACGATAACTGGTTTCTTTTTGCCCGTCAGCAGCACTTCGCGTCCAATTACTTCGGCCGCCGTCGCGCTGCCTCCGGGACTGTTGACGCGCAAAACCAATGCTTTTACGTCGTCATCTTCCCGAATTTTCCGCAATTCTTCAGCGATGCGATCGCCTCCTACTTGAGTCGGGCCCCCTTCGCCGTCTACAATCTCTCCCTCGGCGTAAAGTATAGCAATTTGGTTTTTATTGTCAGCGCGAGTGGAGTTTTTATCCTCAGCAACTCTCGCATAGTTTTTCAAACTAATTTGCTTGAAAGATTTGTTTTCGCGATCGGTTCCTGTGAGTTTTTTGAGTTCTGTCGATATCTCGTCAAAGTATACAACTTTATCAACTAACTTGCTTTTGAGAGCTTCATCAGCCATCAAAGTTCCGCCCTTATCTGCAAGCGCTTGCAGTTGCGGAACGGTCACTTTGCGGCTTGGGGCGACAGTTTTCAGGTATTCTCCCCACATATCTCCGAGCAACTTTTGAGTTTGCTGGCGATTTTCGGGACTCATTTTTGTGAGCAAAAACGGTTCAACGGCTGACTTGTATTTGCCGACGCGAGTCACTTGCACTCCCACGCCGTATTTTTCCAAAGCACCGGTGAAAAACATTGCTTGACTGCTAAAACCGTTAAGTTCCAAAGCACCGTAAGGATTGACAGCAATTGTATTAGCAACGGAACCCAGGTAATAATCTCGCTCGTTCCAGTCCATCTGGTAAGCAAAAATGGGTTTTTTGGCATCTCGGAAACGCTGCAAGGCCGATCGAACTTCTTTGAGGTTGGCAAACCCGCTGCTGCTTGAATCCGAGCTACCTTCGAGATAAATGCCAACAATTTTCGGGTCTTTTTTAGCAGATTCGATCGCGTCTAAAACAGTCCGCAGCGTCACTGTATCGCCGGAATCTTCCGAAAGCACTTCTTCAATCGCCGCGCTAGTGCTGCGGCTCGGTTTGCTGTCGGTGATATTTAAAGAAAGGTCTAATACCAATACAGACTTATCTTTAACTTGCGGGCCTGAATCTTTAGACGACGATGCCGCCAGAGCAATTAGCAGTACCAGTCCCCCCAATCCGATGCTGCCCAGCAGCAGGAGTCCTAGGAAGGTTCCCAACAAACTTGCACAGGTATATTTTAGGAAATCTTTCATTTGATAATTGGTAATTGGTAATTAGTCATTAGTCATTAGTCATTAGTTATGATAGTCCTGGACGCACAATTGTTTAGAAACCGGGTTTTTACGAATAAACGTGTTGTAGACCCCTGATTCGGTAAAAAACCCGGTTTCACCGGCCCCGATGTGTAAGTCCTGTTATTAGTTATATCGAATCCGGTTAGAACGGAATGATACCGAGCGTGCAAGTGTCCCGCTCGCACTGCACTCAGAAAAATATTATTCCGATGTCGGCGGAAACGATATTATTGGTCATTCCTGCAAGTAGGATTTAGCACTGATCTGCTGTCGTTAGTTATTAGCTAATGACTGATGACTGTTGACTAATGACTGTTGACTAATGACTGCTGACTGCTGACTCACTTTTATCTTAACCTTTCCAAAACCTCAGAATGTTTTAGCTCATTCAAATTAGCGCAGCCCGTACAGAACATCACCGTGGCGATTTCTGCAATTAAGACCTCCGCTAGGAGGGCTGCGGCTGATTCGGATTCTGCTGCGGCTTGCAGAAACGGCCGCGCCAGTCCCGCAATATCCGCGCCGAGAGCGAGGGTCTTGGCTGCATCCAACCCGTTTTGCAAGCCTCCAGAGGCAATCAGGGGAACATCCGGCGCTACGGCGCGGGTGCTGACAATGCACTCGGCTGTCGGTATGCCCCAGTCGGCAAAGGTTGCGCCCAACCTGCGCTGCTTGCCATCTTTAGCTCGCTCTCCTTCTATTTTCGCCCAAGAAGTGCCTCCGGCCCCGGCAATGTCGATCGCACCTACCCCCGCGGCGAGCAATTTCTTTGCCATCTTTCCTGAAATACCGTTGCCGACTTCTTTAGCAATAACTGGTACTGGTAATTTAGCGCACAATTTGGCAATTTTATCTAGCAGTCCTTTAAAGTTAGTATCGCCTTCGGTTTGAACGCACTCTTGCAGCGGATTGAGGTGCAAAATTAGGGCATCTGCTTCGAGAATATCGATAATTTTTTGGCACTCTTCCAAACCGTAATTGTAGTTTAATTGAACTGCTCCGATATTGGCGAACAGCAGAATATCGGGAGCGCGGCGGCGGACGGCAAATGTAGGAGCTAGTTGAGGATTTTCTACAACGATTCGCTGGGAACCGACTCCCATTGCTAGTTTGTATTCTTGAGCGACATCGGCGAGGCGATAATTGATTGTCTGGGCTAATTGTGTGCCGCCGGTCATCGAGGAAATTAGCAGGGGAACGGCTAGTTTTTTGCCGAGAAATGTGGAGGTTAAATCGATTTCAGTGCGATCGAGTTCTGGCAAACAGCAGTGAGCAAAACGGTAGCGTTCGAGGCCGCTTGTAGTTTCGCGAAATTGTACGTCTTCTTCGAGGCAGATCCGCAGGTGGTCTGCTTTGCGGGTTTCGGTTTGCGAGACGGAGGTTAGCGGCAAGTTCACAGTGGCTATTTGGGGAAAGAGTTGTGATTTGGGAATATAGCAATTTTATTTCATTTTTGAATTTTTTAATGAACCGCAGAGGGCGCAGAGGAGAAGAAAAGAGAGATGTTCGCAAATCCTGCCAGGGTTGCTGTATTATCCAGGAACAGTCAGCGGCATTCCGTTATCGGAAGGTTTTAATTTTAGTAAAAAAGGAACTGCTTTTTGCACCCAGGCTTTGACTGATGTGTAACTTGCCGCATCTTCGCCGAAACAAATGTCCAACATATCCGTGTGAATTATCCCCGGATTCAAAGGAACTGCTGCCATACCTGCGGGCAATTCTTGAGCGAGCGATCGCGTAAGTCCTTCTATCGCCCACTTAGAAGTGCAATAGGGCGCGAATTCCGGCGAAGTTGACCTTCCCCAACCAGAACTAAAGTTGACAATTATGCCGCTTTTTCGAGCAATCATTGCCGGGACAAAATGGCGAATTACATTAGCCGTGCCTTTAATATTAACATCTATTAGCTGGGAAAAATCTTCGCTGCTGACTAACCAAAGCGGCGCGGGATGGTTGACTAAAGCTGCATTGTTTATGAGCAAATCGGGCGGCTCATTTTTTGCCATAATTTCTGTTGCCCAAGCTTTTACTAGAGCGTCGTTTGCGACATCCACACAAGTAAAATAATGGGGTGCACTATATTTTTGGTTGAGTTTTTCCACCGCTTCGGAAGAACGGGCGCATCCCACAACTGTATGTCCCAATTCAATAAACTTTTCGGTCATGGCAAGACCGAGACCGCGACTGACTCCGGTAATTACAATTAATTTTGTCATAGATTTGCTGAATTTTGACATTAAGTAATACAATACATATTGACTGGTCAATTAACAAATATATCGCAGGGAGAAAGCATGAAAGTAAAAGCAGCAGTTGCTCGCAGTGCCGGCAAACCTTTGAGCATTGAAACGGTGGATCTGGATGGGCCGCGGGCTGGAGAGGTGCTGGTGGAAATTAAAGCCACCGGTGTTTGTCACACTGACGCTTACACTCTTTCGGGTGCCGATCCTGAAGGTTTGTTTCCGGCTATTTTAGGCCACGAGGGAGCCGGGATTGTGGCAGAAGTGGGGCCGGGAGTAACGAGTGTCAAAGTGGGCGATCGGGTAATTCCTCTCTACATTCCTGAATGCCGCAACTGCGAATATTGTTTGAGCCAAAAAACCAATCTCTGTCAAGCAATTCGCGTGACTCAAGGCCAGGGAGTGATGCCCGACGGCACGAGTAGGTTTTCTATAGACGGGCAAAAACTTTACCATTACATGGGAACTTCTACTTTTGCTAATTATACAGTATTGCCGGAAATTGCAGTAGCAAAAATTCGCGAAGATGCTCCTTTTGATAAAGTTTGTTTGATCGGCTGCGGCGTAACAACTGGCATCGGCGCTGTCATAAATACTGCGAAAGTAGAGCCTGGTTCTAATGTGGTAGTTTTCGGTTTGGGCGGCGTGGGTTTGAATGTAATTCAAGCCGCTCGCATGGTGGGAGCTAACATGATTGTCGGCGTAGACTTGAATCCCGACAAGCGAGAGATGGCGGAAAAATTCGGCATGACTCACTTTGTCAATCCTCGCGAAGTGGAAGGCGATTTAGTGCCTTATTTAGTAGATTTAACCAAAGGGGGAGCAGATTACAGTTTTGAATGTATCGGCAACATTAATGTGATGCGCCAAGCTTTAGAATGCTGCCACAAAGGTTGGGGTGTGAGCGTAATTGTCGGGGTAGCGGGAGCCGGTCAAGAAATTAGCACCCGCCCGTTTCAGCTAGTAACTGGCAGAGTTTGGAAAGGGACGGCTTTTGGGGGGGCAAAAGGCAGAACTGATGTTCCTAAGATTGTTGATTGGTACATGGACGGTAAAATTGATATTGATAGTTTGGTATCTCGGGTAATGCCGATCGAGCAAATTAACGAAGCCTTTGATTTAATGCACAAAGGCGAAGTAATTCGTACAGTTTTGACATTTTGAACAAAAATGTTTCTCTCTTCTCTCTTCTCTCTTCCTCTGCGCCCTCTGCGCCCTCTGCGCCCTCTGCGGTTAAAAAAAATCTAATTCAAAAATGAAATAGAATTAACATGATATCAGAATCCCTAAAACCGCACAAAGAACATAAAAGTTTCGGTGGCAAACTAGGCTTTTACAGTCATCAATCCTCCGCTTGCAACAGCGAGATGAAATTCGCGGTTTATCAGCCGCCGCAAGCTTTATATCAACCCGTACCCGTCCTATATTTCCTATCAGGTTTAACCTGCACGGAAGAGAACTTTATGGCAAAAGCGGGGGCGCAACAATTTGCGGCAAAATACGGTTTAATGCTGGTTGTGCCCGACACTAGCCCGCGCCAGACAGGCATTCCTGGCGAAGATGACGATTGGGATTTAGGAAGTGGTGCGGGTTTTTATGTTGATGCGACAGCCGCACCTTGGAATGCTCACTATCGAATGTACAGTTATGTGGTTGATGAATTGCCGAATTTAATCGCCGCAAATTTTCCCGCGATACCGGAAAAACAGGGAATTTTCGGTCATTCGATGGGCGGACACGGGGCGTTAATTTGCGCTTTGAAAAATGGATCTCGCTATCTTTCTGTTTCCGCATTGGCGCCTATTGCCGCGCCAATGCGCTGCCCTTGCGGCCAAAAAGCTTTTGCAAACTACCTCGGCAGCGACCAAGAGATTTGGAGGGCTTGGGATGCTAGCGAATTGGTAGTTGCAGCGCAATACAACCGTCCGATTCTGATTGACTGCGGCACGGCTGATTCGTTTCTGGCTGACGGGCAGTTGTTGCCGGAAGTGTTCGCGGAAGCTTGTGCAAAAGCGGGACAGCCGCTAACTTTAAGGATGCAGGAAGGTTACGATCACAGCTATTATTTTATAGCGAGTTTTATGGAAGATCACATTCGGCATCACGCGGCTGTTTTGTGCGGGTAGTTCCTAGCAGGAAGCAGGCAAGATGCCTGCTTCACAACAACTGGTTCTTAGGCTCTGCCTCGGAACCGATATCCAGAGGCTCTGCCTCGAATGGCTGCTATGAAATGTGGAGGCAGAGCCTCCCGATCTGCTTTACCAGAATCTTCCTGGTAACGAGTGAACTCGCTTCTACGAGCGCAGGTATTTTCGGTTAATTAAGATTAATCGGAAATACCCATTCTTTATAATTGCTGTCGCGATTTTCAATAATCTCCGTCAGTTTGTCCAAAATCTTTTCGGTGATGGGTCGGTTTTTGGGCAAGTGATAGTTTTCCACTCGCTTAATAGGGGTAATTTTCGCTGCGGTTCCGCAGAGAAAAATTTCGTCTGCAATCAACAATTCTGATTTGTCAACTGGTCTTTCTATGACTTCTATTCCTAAGTCTCTGGCGATTGTGATTACGCTGTCTCGGGTAATTCCTTCGAGAATATCTTGCTCAAAACCGGGAGTAACTAATTTACCGTTTCTGGCGACAAATATGTTCATTCCTGAAGCTTCGCTGACTTTTCCTTGAGAATTCATCATAATTGCTTCGTCGAAGCCGGATTCTACTGCTTCTGTTTTGGCTAAT
The DNA here is from genome assembly GCA_025937335.1 of Microcoleus sp. TY_ISSM_2_bin.22. Lineage (GTDB taxonomy): Bacteria > Cyanobacteriota > Cyanobacteriia > Cyanobacteriales > Microcoleaceae > Microcoleus. Next base: position 2,405 of record JAICRN010000153.1, on the reverse strand, counting down.
GCTGAGGTGATGTAAGCGCCGCTAATTTTACCTCTTAAGGGCAAACTGCGGTCTTCTTGGCGGTACCAAGAGCTAATTCTACAGTTAACTCCTTCTTTGGGCAAATAGTCTGAAAGTTCTAATCCGTAGACAAAAAAGTCGGTTTCTACGTTGTGCAGTCGGGGGGCTATTCCCAAACTGGATGTGTAGATAAAAGGGCGGATATAAAATGATTTTGTTGGCTGGTTTTTCTGGACAAAATCAATAATTATTTGTTGAATTTTGCTGGCTGGCAAATCGCAGTGGAGGAAGCTGGCACTTTGACTTAATCTTTGACAGTGGCGGTCTAATCTAAATAGCAATATTCGATCGGCATTTTGGGGGTCGGGAATTCCCCGCAACCCGCCTAAAACTCCGGTTCCGTAGTGCAGTGCGTGGGTGGCTATGGAAAGTTTGGCGTTGGTAAATGGGAGAAATTGGTTTTGAAAGTAGGCAATTGGTAGAAAACTATCCATGATTCAAGCTGGCGATGAGTTTTGCAGTCCGCTAGGAAAGCTGAATTTGGTTATATTACCATAAGTTATACCATTTTAGATTTTAGATTTTAGATTTTAGATTTACAAAGAGTGATTAGATATAAGTTTGGAGGTTGTCTCAAGTTACCTTTTTTTATTAAATGAGATGATTATTGTGTGATTCGATGGCGCGATAAAATAATATAAAATGCGGTCATTTTAGTTGATAATTGTTTTGGAGAAAAGTGCGCTCGACTACAAACAAAAATCAACCAAGGGGCAAGTATGGCACGTAAATGTTTCATCATCGAAATGGGGATGGGTATAGACCAGCACGGACAAGAACCGACTGTAGCCTGTGCAAGGGCTGTACGGAATGCGATCGCCCACAATGCTCTCTTAGGCGTCTGGGAAGTGGCTGGTTTGAGCGACCCCAATCAGATGATTGTTGAGGTTAAGGTGGCCGTTCCTTACCCGGAACAAGTGCGCGCCCAGGAGGTGTTGGCGGTGCTCCCTTTTGGCAGCAAAACTCTGATTGTCGAGCAAGGAGGCATGATTGTCCCAGGAAGGGCGATCGCCTCTCTGAATGATAAAAATGATGAAATGCTAATCGCTGTGGCGGCTGTGAGTGTTTTTGTGGAAACTGAAGACTAATTAATTTTGTATGGTTTGAATAAATCGGCGGTGAAATACGATCGCCCGATCGCACTTGCTTGTTTCCGCGATCGGGCGATCGAACGCCTGTCTGTTAAAAAATGATTAATTTAGGGTAAGTCTCGAATTAGGAAAAGTAGAGTGCGATCGCCTAAAAGCCGATCGAACTCTACCTCCTCTAACTCATATTACGGCTGACTGGTATCTGCCAACATTTGGTTAACCATTTGCAAGTGCGCCTGAAGGTTGGGCAAAAGCTTGGTTGCCCAACCCTTTAACTCGGGATCTTGTCCCTGTTGAGATTGAGCCTGAAACAAAGCAATAGCCTGATTGTGGCTGTCGATCATTGCCTGCTTGTAAGCCCTGTCAAAACTGGTACCCGAGAGTCCCGAAAGTCGATCGGTCACAGCTTTATTCTGGCTGCTCATCTCGGTTGGCAGTTCTACGCCTTTTTGCATTGCTAACTGCATCAATTCTTCATTGGCCTGGGTGTGTTCATCAACCATTTCTTGCCCGTACTCTTTCACACGAGCGCTAGAACCCCGCTCCACGGCTAACTTGCCGAGCTGCACTTCCAGCATACCAGTTTGAGCTGCTTGGAGGACAAAGTTTTTGTCTCTGCTGCTGAGAGAATTAGGGGCAGTTTCGCCACTTGTGGGAGTGTTGGGAGAACGGCCGGGATTGTTATTGCTGGGAGTAGTTGGAGTGTTGGGAGAACGGCCGGGATTGTTGTTGTTGTTCAGATCCGTAACAGGAGGGCGAGGAGCAGTAGGCTCGCCGGCAGCGTTATCAGCAAGATCGAAAACTCGATCGCCCGACTGGTTGAAGCCGTGAGTCTGGCGGTTTAATTCTGCGAATCCCGGCACAGCTATCAAGGAACTAACGCCCGCAATTCCGGCAACAGTAAACAGTTTTTTGAACAAACTTTTGCGATTGAGTGAATTCATGAATTTCTAAGCCTCTAAGTTTTCAAGAGTAAGTGAAGCGAAGCTATCCCGTAGGGAATCGCCGGAAACTAGCGATGGGAGGGTGTACTGTCTTTCCGAAACAAGTTCAGCAAACCAAACGCGCCCAAGATACCCAGCCACCCCAAATTGTTGGGGCTATCGCGCCGAGCACTCAAAACTCCAGAATTCGTCTCAGCCGCCGTCCCTGTCGTGCCGTCTGTCGTGCCGGTTGTACCCGTTGTACCCGTTGTACCCGTTGTACCCGTTGTACCCGTGCCCGTTGTACTTCCGGGCGTCACTGTTGTACCCG
>JAICRN010000014.1 GCA_025937335.1 Microcoleus sp. TY_ISSM_2_bin.22 | reverse complement strand
TCTCAGGAGTTGCTGTAGCCTACAAATTAATCGAAGCATTATATCACACATTACCGGATATTCCGCAGCGCCAGCTCACAGATTTATTAGAATTAGTAGCGATCGGCTTAATTGCCGATTTAGTCCAACTCACAGGAGACAGCCGCTACCTAGCACAACTCGGAATCCAACAACTGCAAAAACAACTCGCAAATCCCACCCGCCCAGGAGTTGCAAAATTGCTCGAACTGTGCAAGCGATCGGGCGATCGCCCAACGGACATTTCCTTCGGACTCGGCCCCCGAATCAACGCCGTCAGCCGCATTCAAGGCGACGCCAGCTTCTGCGTAGAACTCCTCACCAGCCGCGACAAAAAACGCTGCGAAGAACTAGCAAATTTAACCGAAATTGCCAACACAAGGCGCAAATCTTTACAAAAAGATGTTGCCAAAGATGCCGCCAACAAATTAGCCAAACTCGACCTTTCAACTACGAGCGTCATCGTCCTCAGCGACCCCCAATGGCCCGTAGGAGTATTAGGATTAGTAGCAGGACAAATCGCCCAAGAATACGGCCGCCCCGTGATTTTATTCAGCACAGAAGGAACCGAAGAAATTAACGAAAATTCCCAGAAAACGCAAATTACCTCTTTTTTAGATTCAGAATCACCAACACTTTCCCCATCCAAAATTGCCAGGGGTTCGGCGCGTTCCGCCAATCAAATTGACCTTTATCAATTAGTCAAAGACCAAGCGCATTTATTGCACAGATTTGGCGGTCATCCCTTCGCTGCCGGATTGAGTCTCCCCGTGGAAAATATCCCGCTATTTACCGATGCGGTAAATCAGCAACTGCGACAACAATACAGCACCGATAGTTTAACAGCCGCCCCCGTTCAAGCCGACCTAAAAATTACTGTATCCGAATTAGGCAAGGACTTATTTCAAGAACTAAAATTGCTCGAACCGTGCGGTATGGGCAACCCCGCACCCAAATTGCTGATTGAAAACTGCTGGTTTGACAATCTCTGGAATCAAAAAATCAAGGATTTGAAAGGGCAAAAAGTAGAATATATTAAAACAGAATTTACAATTAGGGATGAATCTAGCCATACGGGATTTCCAGGCATTTGGTGGGGACACAATCAAAATGAAGTTCCCCAAGGCCGCTGCGATGTCACCGTCGAACTCGATTTTAATACTTACAAATCTCGCTATGAAGTGCGCCTGGTAGCAGTGCGGGAACGCACGGAAGAAAACCAAATCAATTCCCAGACTAAAATAGATTGGATTGTAGACTGGCGCAATAGAAATAACGATGAAGAGTTGTTAGCAGCCAGCACAAACTTAGAATCTCCCATGCCGATCGACAATCTAGTTTACAATTCCGAAATGGTCGATCGCGAAAACTCGATCGTCCTCAAAGAATGCCCCGCAAGCTGGGACGAACTGCGGATCTGGTTTCGGCAAGCACAGCACACTCAGAAAAAACTAGCGATCGCCTACACATTACCTCCACTCGTACCCCCACAGCAAATCTGCCAACAGCTAATCGGCATCGCCAAATACCTCAGCCGCACCAAAAAACCCGTCACCAGACAGCAACTCCGCCAAAAACTCGGCATCAGCGACACATCCCTGCAACTGGGGTTCAAAACCCTAACATATCTCGGTTTCACAATCAATTATCGCGATCGAGCTTTCCACATCACGAGACAACCCGAAACCTCACAGCAGCAAGACGCGCCCGATCGAATCCCCCAACCCTTATTAGATAGCCAATCCCTTCAATTGTCAGTGCCAAATTCCCCCATCGCCGCCCGTTTTGCAGCGCAATTCCTAGCAGCAGTCTCCGAAGAACAATTCCGGCGGAAATATTTCTGTGAAGTACCTCTGTCAACCATTCAATCGATCGCCCGAGAGACCGTTTTCCAAGAAGATTCTACAACCAATCCCTTCTAACCGAGATATTGCAGCATTATCAATAACCCTTCTCTGCGCGGGTTCTCCTGCCCAACCTACAAAAAAATGCACTTGTTGTGGAACAGGCCCGAAAGCCTGTTCTGATTGAGAATGGTGCAACACATGAGTTCTAACTGACATCTTGCACCATTGTTAAGCACAGGCAGGATGCCAGTTCCACTCACGAGATAACTTTTATTGTAGGGCCCGCACGCTCTTGCCGCCGGTGGGGCTGGTTGTTTACCCTGTGAAGCGAGAGACGTTTTTGTGGATCTGGCTTTTGGGCCTATTCCCGACACGGATGCAACATCTCAGTTCTAAGAAATATCTTAGTTCTCAATTCATCCCGATAAAATAAGGCATAGGGCAATGAGAGTTATCCGTTGCGAGTCAGGCCAAAAACTCATAACTCCTAACTCACAGGCCAACACCCAAAACTCCCCACCGCCAAACTCGATCGCCCATCTCCAATTTAAAACCCCTATGCTTCTCTGTCCCCGCTGCCAATTTGAAAATCCCAATCCAAACAAGTTTTGTCAACAATGCGGAAATTCCCTAATTTACAAACCTTGCCACGAATGCGGTGCCCAAGTCGCTTTTAGCGCCAAAGAATGTCAGAATTGCGGCGTCGCAACAGGTCAAGTGTGGCGGGCCATTATCTGCGGTCGATCGAATTTTCCAGCAGTCGAGCCAGACGAGTCAACCCTACCCCCAGCCGAGTTTCTGCAAAAACCAGACATAGTTCCAGAAATCGCATCGCCCCAAAACTCTCCTGAACCAATCGCAGACGCGATTAAAACAGACATAACCACCCCAGCCGAACCCCGAACAGCAGTCGCACCAACTTCTCCACAGGCAAGCGACGGCGAATTCAGCAGCCGAGAAATAGACCCTGTGACCGCCGTAGGGGCGATCGCACCAGCCTCCTCTCAAACAACCGAAAAAAGCTCTACTACAGCACCAGAGGGCGAAATAACCCCATCTGAACGCAATTTTACAACCGCACCACAGCCCAAACAAATCCAGGAAGCAACAGAGAACCCCGACAGCCCAAACATAGCTGAGAGCTCCCGTCAATCTCCAGAATTCCCCCTCCCCAATTCAGAATATGTCATCCCTTCCCAGCCAGCAGGAGCTTATTTAGACACCCAGCAGCGCTACCAACTCCTAGAAACCGTGCCGCCGAGAAAACGCTCAGACACAGTAACAGTAACAGTATTGGACTGTCAGCCGCTGGAAATGTCACCCCTCAAAGCCATGCTAGCAGCCAACTCGGCCAGCGTCGCCAAACGAACCTCCCCCTACACCGCCATCCAAGGCGGAGAAAATTCGACCAATTCCGCCTTAGCAGAGCTTTGCCAAGGCATAGCTGAACCTTATTTGGCACTCCGGTGGCAATTTTCTCAAAACCTGCCAGTAATTCACGATAGTTGGTCAGACAGCGAACAGGCAGTCCTGCTGCTAGAAGACTGCTCCCAATGGCCGCTGCTGGTAGAATGCTGGAGTCAACCCGAAACTTCCACCCAGCAAATTTTATACTGGCTGCACGAAATGACAGAACTGTGGGCTGCCCTAGAACCCTGGCACTGTCGGCAAAGCTTGTTGGAACTGACAAATTTGCGAGTCAACCCCGACTCTTCCTTTTCCTTAGCTTCTTTGCGGCTGCAATACCTCTATCCCGAACCCGCCGGCTCAAACCTGCAACTGGTAGATTTGGGGCAACTGTGGCAGGTGATATTTAGCCAGTCCTCGCGCACTGAGTTTGGCCCATTGCTCGAACTGCTGCAACAAATGTACAGAGGCGAGATTAACACAATCGAAGAATTGCGATCGCGCCTGGAAACTGTTCCCCTCGAACTCCAGCCCGCACCTTCACCAACCTCAACCCCCGAGCGCGAGCATTACCGCCCAGACGAGTCCCTCGCCGACGTTGGCGAGGTCTTAACCCAGCCGATGCCGCTCCAGATTTACAGCTTAGAAGACGCAGGCCTCACCGATGTCGGCCGCACGCGCGACCACAACGAAGACTTCTTCAGCATCTGGACTCAGCTCAACAAACTCGAAAGCTCCTTCGGTCGCATCTTTCAAACCAAAGGGCTTTACATTCTCTGCGACGGCATGGGCGGACACGACAGGGGAGAAGTAGCCAGTCAACTAGCCGCTGAAACCCTCAGAGAATTTTTTCAAACCTGTTGGGAAAATCAACTACCTCCGCCAGACACCATCCGCGAGGGAGTGCTGCTAGCCAACAAAGCCATCTTTGAAATCAATCAAAAAGACGGACGCTCCGGCAGCGCCCGCATGGGTACAACTCTAGTCGCCGTCTTAGTTCAAGACACCCAATTCGCCGTTGCCCACGTCGGCGACAGCCGCCTCTACCGACTGAGAAAGGGACAAACCCTAGAAAAAATCACCTCAGATCACGAAGTAGGGCAGCGCGAAATTAAGCGCGGGGTTGATCCGGAAACTGCTTATGCCCGTCCCGACGCCTATCAACTAACTCAAGCCATCGGCCCGCGAGACAGTAATTTTCTCAAGCCAGAGGTGCAGTTTTTAGACTTGTGCGAAGATACCTTATTAATTTTGGCTTCCGACGGCCTGACAGATAATGATTTGTTGGAAACTCACTGGCAGAACACTCTCGAACCCCTGTTCAATCCCCAAGCCGATCTCGACCAGGGAGTTGCCCAGTTGATTGAACTGGGCAACAAACGCAACGGTCACGACAATATCACGGCAATTATCATTCGGGCGCAGGTAGGCGCATTTCGATTTTAGAATTTGGATGCTGCAAACTTTCTCTTGGCAGCCCCCAAGCCAGCGGCCGCCAGAGTTAAACCTGCGATTGTTGCAGGTTCGGGAACAGCCTCTGAGTTTTCAGGGCATGGTTGGACTTCTTGTGCTATCACATATCCGCCGTTTGTCGATAGTCCGTTGGATTGCCCGTAAGCTGATTGTCTCCAACTCATTCTGTTTCCCTCTGTACCCGAACTATTCCCAAATATTCCCAAAGCTGGCAAAGTTCGATAATTACCAAAATCCCATTGCTCTGCTAATCTAGGGATAATATTAGCGCCCGGATAAGCATTATAGACAACTCGTGTTTTGATGGGATCGAGCGGCGCCCACAGCAAAGGAGAGAGCAATTCACCCCTGCCCCCTGCTGTGGCTTGAGACAAATTCCACGACTTCCCCAATATGGTTGCAGAAAAGCTTGTGAGCGCAAACCATTGATCTGTAGCTTTAATTTCTAGAGGCGGCAATGAGAAGCCAGACAAAATAGTATCTTGATAAGGAGTCGAGTCATCATAGCTGAAAGCTCCTTCGCCTACTAGAGAGTCAGTCGAATCAAAAAAACTTAAACTAAAATTAAGTGAGGCAGCTTGTGCTGAGTTTGCCCCAGTCAAGACCAATCCTACAACAGCGACGGTCGCAGCCATAGAAAATTTACGCAAAAGTTTAGCCATTGTGAACGTATTCTTTGTGTTCTAAACTGTTTGATCGTTTTGACTTTTAAAGTCCCGGTACTTATCAGTAATATTACAGATAAATACAAAAAAAAAAACACACGAGACTAAAATATTACACAATCTTTAATAAAAATCAGGATATTATAAAGATTTGATTAAACTAACGGCTGAAACTAATGGGGGAATAACCGCGTTTGTTGTGAGTTGTTTATTGTTAAGAATCAACACTTCGGAAAGTTTTTGATTGCCCACGGTAGAATATGGGTTCCAGGGCGATCCTCCCTCTCGGAGGGCAACGCTTGGCGAGGGACAGGATCTGCCAACGGAAAATCAAGGGTTTCAGACTAGGAACTCCAAACAGTCCGGACTATTGAATAATTAAAAATTAAAAATTAAAACTCTCGATAGCTTATGAATTCTTAATTTTTAATTCTTAATATTTAAATTTTAATTGCTTGATGCCCCATGCTCTACACCTATAAATTCCCGATCGCCCGCCACTACGTAATCATGGAGATTAATCACATCAATCGAAAATGCTGCTGACCCTTTTAGATCCCGAACAACAGAAACCTCTCCAACAGTGGAGTTTCGAGAGCGAGTCCATTGTGCGCATCGGCCGCTCTCCTGAAAATCACGTTGTGATCCCTAATGCTTTAGTGTCTCGGCAGCATCTGGAATTGCAAAGAGTTAATAGCGGCACCCACCATCAGTGGTACTTAGTCAATTCGGGAACAAATGGCACTTTGGTTAACGGTATTCTCATGTCTCAGGGTTGGATATCCAACGGTGCCCTGATCCAGTTGGCGCGGGGCGGCCCAATTCTGCATTTCCAAGTTATTAATATTCAACTCGGGGGCAAGATTGAGGCGAACCCCACCGTAAATCTCGCCGCCCCGCGCTGTAGCCACGCGGGAAACCCGCCGGGGAATGTATTCTGCATTCACTGCGGTGAACCAATTAAAGTCGAGCGCACAGTCCGTCACTACCAAGTGCTGCGAACTTTGGGCCAAGGCGGTATGGGGACAACGACTTTAGCCTGGGATCGAGATAAAGCGAAAGCTCAACAACCCGGAAGTTCCCCTGCTGCTTCTCTGGTAGTCCTCAAGGAAATGAATGCTGATATGGCTCAAATAGTCAAAGCTCAAGAACTTTTTGAACGTGAAGCTAAAACTCTCAAGGCACTCCACCATCCGGGAATTCCTCAGTTTTTTGACTTTTTTGTGGAAGGGGGGAAAAAATACTTGGTGATGGAAATGCTCCACGGCGAGGATTTAGAAAAACGCATCTACAACCGCGGGCCTGTTGCTCCCCAACAGGCAATAGAGTGGATGATCCAAACCTGTGAAGTTTTGGACTACATTCACTCTCAAAAACCCCCGATCGTCCACCGGGATATTAAACCTGCTAATTTGTTGGTGCGCCACCGGGACAATGGCATTACACTGCTGGATTTTGGTGCCGTTAAAGAAATCGGCACTCCTCCGGGGACTCGCATCGGCGTTGAAGGCTACACCGCACCAGAGCAAGACCGGGGACAGCCTCTCCCTCAGTCGGATTTATATGCTATTGGGCCTACTTTGATTTTTTTGCTGACGGCACAAAGCCCTCAAAAGTTTTACGGGAAAATAGCTCGAGGTTACGGGTTTAAGCTCGAAAATATTCCGACGATCGCCCCGAAGCTGCGGGAAACCATTTTGCGAACTACGGCAGCTAAGCCTGGGGATCGCTTTCAAACTGCTCAACAATTAGCTCGAGCTTTAGCAGCTTCGCTTTAACAGAAGTTAGAGCTTAGAAGTTAGAAGTCAAAAGTCAAAAGTCAAAAGTCATGAGGAAGACGGCAAAGGGAAGAGGGAAGAGTGAAGAGGGAAGAAGGTAGCAACGGAAATTTATTGATAAAATTTACCCAATTGCCTCGGAATTTCTATCCGACACCCAAGTCCTCCGTCTCCTCTGTTATTCCTCGTCCCAAGCTTCTACAGCTATCAACTCGCTCACGGGGTCTTGCATAGAAAAATCAAACTCTAGGAGTTGCTGTTTCCAGTAAGGCCATTCGTCGCCGTAAAGCAGAGCAATTTTCCAAATGCTGTCTGTCGGTTTGATAATGTCAGACGTGACGAGAGAATGCACCTGACGCTGGAACTTAACCATCGGCTGTATAACCTGCTGGCTCATAATACCTCTTGAATTGTTTAAATCTTGTGTAATTACCACTTCCCAGCTCACACTTTTTACCGCAGTTTCGCCAAGAACAGTCTCGCCAAGATACGTGTAGATTTTTGTCGGGAAGCTACATATTCAACTTGTATCTTAACATAGTTCGTTTTGACAAGGGGCTATAAGCAGGACTGAAGAGTCAAGACCGACTTCAAAGAATTAATCATCTTTAGAATGTCCCGCTATATGCTGTCGATCGGCACTGGGAGGTTTGCCTCCTCGACTTTTTCCACATAGTGGCAGATGCAAGGGCTGCCGAAGGCTTGTTTTTGACAAGGCTGAGTTGGCGTGCGAGAAACTGCAACTAATGCTTTTTCGCTGCTACAGCCTAATTTCCGCTTTCCTGCGGGTAAACCGCACCTGTTTTACCTTCGACGCTGGGTTCGCTGTGAGAGTGGGTCATAGCTACATAAGCTGATTATAACTCTACTGACCGCAAAAGCGATCGAAAATTGTTGGATACTGTTGATCGCAATCCCTAAATGTCGATCGAACATTCAAAAGCGACTGCAGAGCGGGCGTACAAGGAAGTTCCAAACCCATCGTCCGTCCTGATTGAGTCAATCTAAAATCTAAAATCTAAAATCTAAAATCTAAAATTGTATGACTTGGACAAGGCGACACATTCTCACTCTGGCTGATTTTACCTCGGACGAATACGATACGGTGCTGCAAACAGCAGCCAGTTTTCGGGAGGTGCTCGGCCGCCGCACGAAGAAAGTGCCGGCCCTGCAGGGTCAAGTGGTCGCGAATTTGTTTTTTGAACCTTCTACCCGGACTCGCAATAGTTTTGAGTTGGCGGCGAAACGGCTGTCGGCGGATACGCTAAATTTTACCCCGGGAAGTTCTTCTCTGACAAAAGGGGAGACTATTCTGGATACGGCTAAGACTTATCTGGCGATGGGAACGGATTTGATGGTGATCCGGCACGAACAAGCTGGAGTTCCCAGCACAATTGCTTCGGAAATGGATCGCTTGGGTTCGAGAGTCAGCGTTCTCAATGCTGGAGACGGTCAGCACGAACACCCGTCGCAAGGTTTGCTAGACTTATTTACTATTTGTTCTCTGTTAGATACCGAACGTCCGCGGCTGGAACTGTTAGCGGGCAAAAAAATTGCTGTGGTGGGGGATATCTTGCATTCGCGGGTGGCTAGGTCTAATATTTGGAGTCTAACGGCTTCTGGGGCAGAGGTTCATTTGGCCGGGCCGCCGACTTTGCTGCCGCTGTTGTTTGCTGAGTGTGGCGATGGTAGGGAAGGCAAGTTATTTTTGCACTGGCAGCTTGAACCCGCTTTGGTCGATGCTGATTTTGTGATGACTTTGCGGCTGCAAAAGGAACGGATGAGCGAGCATTTGCTGCCGAGTTTACGAGAGTATCATTCTTTGTACGGGATTACGCGCGATCGGCTCAAACTCTGCAAGCCGGACGTGAAGGTGTTGCACCCGGGCCCGGTTAACCGCGGCGTGGAAATTAGTTCGGATTTGATGGACGATGCCCTGTTTAGCCTGATTTCTCAGCAAGTTACCAGCGGCGTGGCGGTGCGGATGGCATTACTTTATCTGATCGGCGGCGGTAAAGTTTAGGCTGTTAGTTGTTAGTCATGAATTTCGGATATTCGATTATTTTCACGATCGATCGCCTGTTTACAATAATCGTTACCCAGTATGGCCGGGTAACGATTAAAACTCTTTCTAGAAATGTAAAGCGATCTAGTTAAGAGTTAGGAAAGCCAGGAAGTAGACACCCAGCCGCCGCCTTTGAGTTGAGCCCAGCCGTTTCTGTAACGGCCGGTCAATTTGATGTGGTCTCCATAATATAACTTGCCGATTACATGAGAACAGCTAGTGGGGCGGTTCCGGATATTCAGTCGGCCGCCATTCGTGACAACTTTGGCGTAGCTGTGATGGCTGTGATGGCTGCGATGGCCACAGCGTTTGTAGCAACTTGCTGCCTGCGCTTCACCGGGGGTACCCAGAACAGATAGGGCTACTGCCAGACCTGCAACGCCTATCCATGCAGAATTAGGAATTTTCAAGCCCAGTTGGTCTAACGACTTGACTTGGAGTTCAGACTCTGGAGATTCATAAGCAACAAAAGAGTGGCTCAATGCTAGTGCTTCCATAGTTTCCTCGTGATTGTTGTTAACATTTGTTGGTGCAGACTCAGGTCGAAACCTCAATTAACAGCCCAAACCATTAACTTATGTTTCTGAAAAGGCACATGAGGGAGTTACGGTCTTGCTGTTGCCGAGTATCCGCCAATTTGCCTCAACCCTGCACAGGTATATCATGTCATCTAAGTAGCTTTCCGGAACAAAAAAATAAATAAAGTTTACATCTGCTGCTAAAGATTTGCGCGACGCGGATAAGTAGGAGGGAAGAATTAAACTTAACTGTGTCATTAAAAAAGGAACGAAGTTATGGATTGGGGTTGGAAATTGATTGTACTGAGTTGCAAATGACACTACTTATTGTTGTGCTTATTTATAGAGTTGCTACAGCAATATCGGCAGTTAATTACATAAAAAAAGCATCCGGCTCGTCTTCTAGCACGGTCTTAATTTGGTTTTGGTGAGTCATATTGTAGCCGATCGCACTGGTGCAGAAGTTCGGGGCGATGGCGTCGGGTCTTCCCCCGTGCTGCGAGATTTGGATCGAGATTGACCGGCCTGTGTTCCCGAAAAGAATGCAACACAAATCCATGGCGACTTGATTTGTGTCAAGATCGATTAACTTATCGAGCAACACTTCTTTGGCAATGAACTCTAGCGCTGCACTTTCGATCGGCACAATGCCTCAATGCAATGAATCAGACAGCTTCGCCATTACGATAGCGCCGTTGTCTGTAGAGGAAATATACGCTTTGGCAGATGACCCCGCGAACGGAGCCGTGGTAATAATGAGCGGTACAGTCCGCAACCAAACTGACGGTCAAGCTGTAGTTTCCCTAGAATATCAAGCCTACGAACCGATGGCCGTGCGAGTATTCCAGCAAATCGCTACTGAAATCCGCCGCCAGTGGGCCGATGTCAATCGGGTAGCCATTCACCACCGCGTCGGACACTTGCAGGTAGGAGAAATCAGCGTACTGGTGGCTGTTGGCTGTCCCCACCGGGACTCGGCATTTGCAGCTTGCCAGTACGCGATAGATACCCTCAAACACAATGTACCGATTTGGAAAAAGGAACATTGGGCCGACGGTTCTAGCAGTTGGGTTAGTATTGGAGCGTGCGAGCTTGTCGGGCATTAGTCAACGGATTTAAAATTTAAGATTTTAGATTTGTAGATTGAAGAGGGGAACTTGTTACGATCGGCAAGCGTCAAAAACTGTGGAATGTTCGATGAGCCAATTCCACCGATGAGCGACTTTATTTCCGTGTCCTGGTCTGCGGTTGTGGCGACCGTTCAAAGAGTGCAATTGCCAGCCGAAAAACTCTCTAATTATGACTTGGTGTTGCGGTGTCAGGAAGGAAATCGACCTGAAAGCAATGCCTTTTCAGAACTGTTGAAGCGGTATCAGTCCCACGTAGACAGGGTTCTCTATCACTTGGCCCCTGACTGGCAGGATCGAGCCGACTTGGCTCAGGAAGTCTGGATTCGAGTCTACCGCAATATTAACCGCTTGCAAGAGCCTGTTAAATTTCGGGGCTGGCTGAGCCGCATCGCCACGAATTTGTTTTACGATGAGTTGCGGAAGCGCAAGCGGGTGCGAACTCCGCTTTCTCTGGACGTACCCCGTGCTCTGGAAGATGGGGAGATTGATTGGGAAATTCCGGCCGACAGTCCGGGGCCTGATGAAGATTTGACGACTAGAGAATTTTACGACCAGTTGCGGGTGGCGATCGCAGATTTGCCGGAAGTATTCCGCACGACTATTGTTTTGAGAGAAATTGAAGGTTTAGCCTATGAGGAAATAGCCGAAATGACTGGAGTTTCTCTGGGAACTGTCAAGTCGAGAATTGCTAGAGCTCGCCAAAGATTGCAGTTGGAATTGCAAAAATATCTCGATGGTAATTAGCAAGACTGTTTTTAGAGACGGGTCAAGAAGATTTGGTGATGTTTGCTGTCACATCAAAACTTCTATTTTAAAATATAAAAAAGCAGTAAATCATTCTAATCGCAACTGCGTCCTTCCCCAAAATAAAGCAATTTTGAAATATGAATTATAACTTTGAATCGGATAAAAATCAGAATCAGCAAGGTCTCGGGGATTCACTCGCTGAAACTCAAGCTAACAAAAATTATCCCCAGGGGAATGTAACTACTATGATGCGCGATCGCTTTGAATTGCTGAGTGCCTACCTCGACGGCGAAGTAACGGCTGCAGAACGCCGGCAAGTGGAGGACTGGCTGACAAACGACCCCACTACAAAGCGTTTGTACTCGCGACTGCTGATGATGCAGCATAGTTTTCAGACAATGCCGGTGCCTCCTGCGGAACAATCTGCACAGGAGTTGGCGACGAAGGTTTTGCAGCGGGTGGAACGCAAGACGAAACGAAATTTGGTTTGGCGTGGAGGGGCAATCGCAGCTTTGTTGATTGCGGTGGTGTCTGCTGTCGGTGGCGGCCGCCAATTGTTTGCTCCCCAGTTTGCTCGATCGCCCGTTCCTGCTGAATCTGACGGTTTGATTGTGGCTTTGAACGAGCCTCTGGTAGAGATTGTTAATCCCAACGATTTGATGCTTGGGGTGAATGCACCAATCGTGGATATTCCCAAAGTTGGCGTAGCAACCCCTCAAAAGTAATTGCCAAAGGCGCAGTAAGGTTTCTGTTTTGAGCAATAACGGAAGTTGCTAAGCTCCCTAAAAAAGGGGGCTTTTTGCTGTTTTTTCCAGTTTTTCAAGGTGGATAGATCCTTTGATACTTCCCCGGCTTTGAATGAGGAATTGTGGGGCGATCGCATCTTAATATCTTAGTAGTTAGCTAGTGGAATTAGAACTGGCGATCGCACTTGTGACCTGTTTTTTGGATATTTGCGATCGGCAACAGCAATGTCTCCTCAATTTCCTGCCGCACAGCAGGAGATACATTACAACCGCTATTGAGGCAATATACCAGCAATTTATTAGCATCATAATACTTCCTCAGCAATGAATTCTGCTGTTTGCTAAATTGCCAATCGTGACCTATATTGCGATAGGAAATTATGATTTGTCTTAATTCCCTAGTCCAAACTTGTCCGTTAGCCTGCCACCATTCTCTAAATACTTCCTTGTGACCGGGGTATCGAGGTAGTTGTTTCTTAAGTTTTTGCAGTGCTTGCATCAGTTCAGGTTCCACAAGAGGGACAAGAAGAATGTCGTGGGCAAGACTAAGGGCTGGGTCAATAGCACCGTCGAGTACAGGCAAAATGGCAAGGTCAAGAACAAGGTCAAGGGTAAATTCAACAGCAGGGTCAAAGGTATGTTTAACGGCAAGGTAAAGAGCTGGGTCAAGGAAACGTTCAGGGTTACGATTAAGAGCAAGCTCAAGGGATGGAAGAAGGGAAAAGTAAAAGAATCTCACTGCCGCAGGTTTGTACGGAAAATCAACAGAAAGGGATTTGTTGTTTACCCACTTTAGGAATTGCTGTAACTGCTCATCATCAGCGACGAGTACATCAACTTGCTGTTTCATTAACAGCAACAAGTCATCAGCTTTTTGCAACATCCCAACCGCTAGGAAAAAGACTTCTCGCCAGCGCTTATCGGTGATGTGAATGACCAGTTTTTTTAAAGAGTGCGCCTCATAATTGTCAACAATTGCTTTAGCAGTAAAATACTCTTGAAATGTTAGATGAGAAAACGAATAAATCCCTCTTGCCCTCTCCACTAATAATCCATGTTGTGCCTCGATCGTCTTCAAGACAACCTCACTATCCATTTCTAACTGAACGCGGTCAGTTGTGGCATCGGGTAAGTTAGCCAGATAGTCGGCAATCACTTGTTGGATTTGATTTTTATCAAAAAAGTAATCGCCCCGCTCAAAAGTAGTAGCTGCCACAAAAGCAAGTAAATGTTGTTTGCGGGAAAAATTTAAATCTCGATAAACTTTATCCCGTTGAATGCCTCTAGTTTCATCCCATTTTCTGAGCATAATTTCCATTCCTTCCTCATACAACTTGGCTCTGTTGGATGGAAAATCAGCTTTGGCTTGGAATACTAAACAAGTCAGATTAAGCAAAATTGGTGTTACTGCCAGTTCTCTGATTTGCTGATTTTTTTGCTGTTTCAGGTTTTCTACAAATTGAGATGCTAAAGCTTTCCCTGCGTCCAGATTATGGGAAAATGCCACAAACCAATTGATCGAAAAGGCAGCGATTTGCTCGCAATTAAAATCGGCTACCTCAACACAGGTAAAGGCTTCGTCGTGAAATCGGTACTTAGCAGCGGCAATTCGACAGGTAATAATAAACTGATTGTTGTAATACTTTTGGACAAACTGACGAATCTGTCTGACGACTGCATCGCTATCTGATTCGGTCACTTCATCTAAGCCGTCCAGCAAAATCAAACCTCTGCCTTGACTGAGTACAGATTCAGTTTGCGATCGCGCCTCTACTCCGCAACTAGCAAATTCATCGCTGATATATTCTAATAAATTAACATTAGCGATTTCAGCAAAGTTTTTCAGAGAGATAAAAATCGGTATTTTGTTTGCTTCTAATTTGGCGCGATCGCACTGAATGGCGATGTGTTTCAAAAAAGTAGTTTTACCGGAACCAGGTTTGCCGAGTACCATCAGTTTAGAGTGAGATTTCACCGCATCCAATCCTGGTAATCGTTTCTGGCGTACTTTACCTAAACCTAAGCGGTTAAAGTTATCTGCATCGGGGTTGAAGTCTCTCAGTAAGTCGCTAATTTCTCCCGCCTGCCAACTGGTAATTTCCTCCAAAATGTTGACTTCAACGTAGAGGTTGCTGACATCCACGGGCTGTGCAATATCCAAGAGTTGCATTTTGCTGTAAAGCTGTTGGATTTTGCTGTGGCATTTTTGCCGTATCTCTTCCACTACCGAATCAATGTCTAAATTCGGTGGCTGCGGATTTTCGGGTGGAGGACGATCGACAATTTCTTCCCAATTCAACTGCAAAACCGTGCAGAAAGCCTTGAAAGCATTAGCTTTAATGGGTTCTCTTCCTCCTAAAAAACGCCTCCAAGTTGGCAGCGACAGGCCATCGGCATAGGGCCCGGCTTCTGTCCAAGTTCGATCGGGTTCTAATGTTTGACTACCTTCTACTAACCATCTGGGGTCTTCTATCGTCGATCCCCTTTCTCTTCTAGCTTGCCTAATTTTTACTAATCCCTCCTCAGAGGCTTTGAGGGTCGTCATTATATAATTTACTTCTCTATTTGTCAATATCAGTTTTAGCTCAGTTTAGCGATCGCAAACTGAGTTTGTCAAGACCCCAGCAACAAAGAGAAAATGATGCTGACAACAACTCCACAGCCTACGGCAAAAATCAGGCATAAATCATGCAAAATTTATTGTTTAGAATGCCACTCTTTTTTGTATGTGAAAAACACCCATTCAATGATGACCAAGGAGCGCAAAATGAGAAATAATATAGAGGAAATACCGTCAGGTGGGATAGGTATAAAACTAATTAGCCAAATTGCCGATGAGCTAAGTTATACCCGCACTTCAGAGGGGCGAAACTGTCTGTTAATTGTGAAATATTTTCAGCTCGATCTAATACCACCCCAACCTACCACTCAGTTTAGTTATTTTAAGCAGGCGATTCATGTTTTGAAGAGCTTTAATTTCCGGCTTCCAAAACAACGAAGTTTCCCATTTTATCGAACTTCTAACCAGCCAATTAAAACAATTCACCTTCAACTAAAGACTGACCTCAAGACTGTTGCTCAAGTTTTATGGTGGGTGGAGCAGTTTTTAGACTATCTACGCATTCCCGAAGCAGTTTTGCAGCAGTGCAAACTTGCTACGATCGAAGGGTTTACGAATGCTGTTCGCCACGCCCACAAAAATCTGCCCTTAGAAACTCCGATCGACCTTGAAATAACCGTATTTAACGAACGCCTAGAAGTCAACATTTGGGATATGGGAGAGCCTTTTGACCTCCAAGCCAAGTTGATTGAAGAATTGCCAATTATTTGGAACGACCTGGGCTTTACTCTTGACTAAGGCGCTTCTGAAATTGCCAGCTTTCCATTGACAACAGAAAGGAGCTTTTTTGTGATGATTACTGATACTACTGCCAAGATTCTAGTTGTGGATGATGACCCATCCATCCGCAATTTAATTCATCGCTTTTTAAATCATAAATATCAAGTATATTCGGCAGCAGATGGCGAGACTGCTTTAGCATTGTTTGAGAAATTAAAGCCACTGCTAGTAGTTCTTGATTGGAATTTGCCGGATACTACAGGCTATCAGCTCTGCCAGGAAATGCAGCGCCGTACTAATGTTTTTGTGATCGTGTTAAGCAGCCGCACAGACGAAGCCGATCGACTTAAAGTCCTTTCTGCTGGCGCTGATGACTATATCTGCAAACCATTTGCTCTGGCTGAGTTGGCAATTCGTATAGAAGTTGTGTTGAGACGCATGAGGCCTGTCACTCCATAACGTATCGTATTCGATCGATTCAGCGGGCTTGGAAGCAACACTTAACGATCGCATTATCAAGTTAACAGCCTTGGAATTTAATATCTTGTATTTTTTGGCAAGTCATTCCAATCAATCTTGGAGTCGCCAACAGCTAATCGAAAAAATCTGGGGGTGGAACTGCCACGACACAGGAGAAAAGCAAGTTGTTAGCGTACATATCGGTCAGATTCGCAAGAAAATGATTGAAGTGGATGCTACGGGGTCGCAGTTTATTAAAAATATTCGGGGTTACGGTAACAGGTTCGATCCGCCCGATCGCACTGCAATGGCAATTTGCTAAGCTCATCGGCATTAACCACCTTATTATTTGGTGAAAAACCGATTTTCCCACCTGCCGTGGGGCAGCCAGATGCCTCCTAGGGAACGGACGCGATCGGGTAACATGAAGTATGCCCAAGCCGTCCCTAGAGGTTTGAGGTGTCGATCGAAGATTTCGATTTCCTGCCGCTGATATTCGTTTTGTGTCGGTTCCCGCAGTGGATGATAATCTTCAAGTCGGTCTAAATCGTCCAAAATAGCCGAGTTTGCGAAACAGAGGAGAAAACCGCAGACTGTGCCATGTCCGGGCATCATCGCAGGATAGCCGATCGGCAGGGCAAAAAGTTGACCGCGGGCGATCGCGGGGCAAGCATCCACAACTTTTCCTTCGCAGTAACGGAGGTAGTTGCACTCCCCCGGTTTGAGAGTGCCGTAGACAAAGACTTTCATCGGGTAGGGCCTAACCGCTAGTTTTTGCTAACATAGATGGCTAAGCTAATAGTTTAAGTCTCGCGGGCGATCGCGACTGCAATCTTCCTAAATTTCGTTGTTTACCCTTTCTTATAATTCATGACTCTAGCAGTTAGTCTTATTGCTTTTGGACTTCGGCCTTTGTACTTGAGCTCTTTTTTGCCGTCCCTGCCCCTTGACAGCTTGTTTTCGACTCAAGGGATTATGGTGATGCTGCTCGCCGCCTATGCGGGGGCGATGTGGATGTTTCTCACCAGTGCTCCGAAGGTACACACGGTGATGGTATCGGATCTCGGCCAAGCGAGGGAGTTCTATGAAGGTATGCTAAACCTGCCTGTAGCAGAAGTGCCGCTGCACTACTACTACAATTACGAGCAAACTTTGGGGACAACTGGTATCGATCCGCTGTATTTGTCGCCGAATGTCGGGAGGGCAACGACCTCTCAAACAATGGCGAGTCCCGAGGGTTTGTGGTATCAGTTGATGAAAAATACCCAACTGCACATTATTAGCGGGGCCGGTGTAGGGGAAAAAAATCGCCCGCGTCACGTTTGTTTCGATCGCGATTGTTTGGATCAGCTATTGATGAGGGTACAAACTCGCGGCATTAGTTATAAAATTCGCCGCGAAAAGCCGCTGAATTTTTTGGTCAAGGATTACGACGGTCGCGTCATTGAAATGGCTGAGGTTAGTAATTAAGTAAGACTCGGCATTTGAAACCGATCCTACACAAACTTTGGTCACTGCTGAGAGCGACTAAAGAATAAAATGGGTATTAAATCCGAATTTGGTATTACATCCCAAGTTAGAAACCCGGTTTATCTAAAAAACCGGGTTTCTTGTTTGTCAATTAATCTTAGCTTCAACGCTAGATTTTTCCGAGGCCGCCGCTGCTTTAATCTCTGAAATCGCTTTCCGGCTGAAGATTTGGAAGTAGAGAGAAACAAAAAACTCTTTGACTGGAAAAACTATAAATGTCAAAGGATTAATTGTGACGATGATATTGCGAACATCAGCTTTAGCTTGTTTGACAATTTGCTGCGCTACCCAGTCGGGAGACATAATGCCGATCGGGTTTAAGTTGCTTTTAAACGGCCCTAAAATCAGTTTGCGAACGATGCAGGGCGCGTCTAGCCGCCGCAGGGTGACTAAATCTCCCAGGGCGCGCTTGCTGAGTTCGTACAGGGGACTGACAGCGGGAATTACTTCTGCTTCGGAAGTGTTGATCCAGACTTCTTTGCAAGCGATGTTTTCGTTAGTGCGGACTGTTAAGAAAAAGAGTTCCATCAGCCGCCACGCGGAAAAAGTGTTAATTTCGTAGGAGTTTGCGATCGCCTCTCCTGTTCTTTCTCCGTGTACATTAATGCCGTGATTGATGACGAGAATATCGATTTTTTCTAAAAATAGGGCTAAGTCTGCCTCTTGGCCAGCTTGCCAAGTTATGGTTTTTACAGGTAAACTTTCGCCGTCTAAATTCAAAGTAATTTCCTCATTTCCCGAAGTGAGGGCGATCGCTTTTGCACCAGCTTTGTGCAGGTGTTTGAGAAGCGAACGACCTAAAGTTCCCGATGCACCGGTGACGGCTACAGTTTTGCCTTTGAGAGAAAGTGCTGTACCCATAAGTTTATCTATTAAGGTGAAAGTACCGCAATAGTAAGCATTTTGATTGTCGAAGTGATGCCGCCAGTGATAAGGTTTATTAACTAACCACTTGCCAGGGGGAGTCAGGAAGTCTCCCGGTTGGTGGGTGATGTCGGTTAATTTGTCTGCACCTTTGATGCCGATCGCGCGGGCGATCGCGCTCAACAAAAAGCCTAAAGTATAAATACAACCGGCTGCTGCGCCCCAGTGATATTCCGGTAGCCCAAAATAAGCTACAACCCACAGCAACAAGCCCAAAACCATCATCGCCGCAGCTTCGGGCACGTCGTGACGCCAGTGTGCTTGCTTGTAAATTGTCTCGCTGACGGGGGTCAAATTCGGGCGGAAAACGCGGTGATGCCAAGTGTGCAGCTTTTGCAGGGGTGCCCAATAATGGGACGCGACGTGATAAAAGTCTCGTATTATTTCTGCCCAGCAGACAGAAGCTATTGCCACAGCGCCGACTATCCAGTAATTTACCATGCTCGTACCAGTTTAAAATTTGAGATATTAGATATTGTCTGCTTTGAAAGATAACTCAAAATGGCTTTTATGGCTAGTCTGGCAGTTGACTCAGGCGTTTTAAAATCTGCAAAACGCGGTACAATTCATTGCCGGGATTGGAAATAACAAATTCAGCCGATCGCGCATACTGGGGAGTTTCGCCTCTAACTAACTTGACAAAATTGAAGTTAGCACCTGTAGAAATCATGCCAAAAGTAGGATTTTCAGGATTGGCATCTGCCAGCATATATGTCAGGAGTTGTGCGAGTGCTTCGTCAGTTGAAAACGAAAGTTGTTTGGATTCAATTACTGTCACCCACAAGTTTGCTTTCATAATTAGGATATCTATTCTGCCTTCGATGATTCTGCCTTCGTCTTCCTCTTGAATGGCGATAGACTTTTCGGCTTTGACTTGAAAAGGAGACTCATACAGACCGGCAATAAACAAAATGGGGCTGATGATTGTTAGCTTGACTGCATTTTCTAATACAGGCGGGGTGTCTACCAAGTTGAAGTATATGTCTTGGACGCGATCGAGCAATTGTTTTTCGGAGTCGGTTACTTCGGGTAAGTTTTCTTGCCATTCTCGGAAAAATTCGCTGTTGCGAACTCGCTGCAAGCCGAAGTTATCGATTAGATAGCGGAGGTTTATATCTATTACTTGATTTTTTTGCATTATTTTATCAGAATTTATATAGTTGTCAATAAGTTTAGCATAGTTGGATTTTTAACCGCAGATGAACGCAAATGAACGCCGATGAAATTCTGAGTAAGTTAATTGTGCAGAGATGTCTGTTTATGGGAATTTTTAATCGACAATTCGCGGTTTTTGGGCTGCTTGCATTTGCAGCAATTGCGGTACGGTTACAAAACGATATCCCTGCTGTTTGAGTTTGGGAATAATTGCAGATAGCGCCTCGACTGTTTGCTGGCGATTGCCGCCGCCGTCGTGCAACAAGACGATCGCCCCCGTTGAAGCTTGGGATAGCACGCTACGGGCGATCGCAGCGGCCGGAGGTTGCAGAAAGTCTTTAGGATCGATCGACCACATCACCACTACGTAATTTTTCTTTTTAGCGTAATCTGCCAAACCGTTATTTAAGCGGCCGCCGGGGGGCCGAAACAAAAAACTTTTTGCCCCAGTCGATCGATAAATATGAACGCCAGTATTATCAATTTCATCTGATGCTGTTTTTTCCGTAACATTGTGAGAATAGTGATGCCAAGTATGGTTGCCGATCGCATTTCCCGCTTGCACAACTCGCTTCGCAATTTCTGGATACTCCCGCAAATTTGCACCCAAGCAGAAAAATGTGCCCACAACTTGATGTTTGTGCAAAACTTCTAATATTTTCAAAGTTTCAGGCGAAGGGCCATCGTCAAATGTCAGGGCGATAACTTTTGAGTTGTTAATACTGGCTTTATAAACAATTTGGCTGCGAAATTGCGCGGGCGGTGCGAAGACTAAAGGTTGTTCGGGAGGTTTGGGAGAGGGAGTTACCCGGGGAGAATGGGGTGTTTGTAGTTTTCGGGGTTTCAGGAGGTTTGGCGGGGGATTTTTAACGGGTGCGATTTGTTGGGCGAGCGAATGTGAGTTTGCAGTTTGTCGCGTTTCAGAAATAAGGGAAATTAGGGCGATCGATCCGATTAACAACAAGATTTTTAGCGCCCCTTGATTTGCCAATTTGGTACTCATTTGCCACAGCATTTATTTCTGATAATATAACTCTGGCTTACAGCTATGCCGAAAATTAGCTAAAATCGCAAGATACCGACGCATAACAACAGGAGAAAAGCCATGATTGCTCCCGCAAATCTCAGCCGCATCAGCATCCCTCCTTTGGAAAATGGCGATTTGCTCACCCGTACCGAATTCGAGCGGCGCTATACAGCCATGCCGGGACTTAAAAAAGCAGAATTGATCGAAGGAATTGTTTATATGGGTTCACCCTTACGCTTTGAACCCCACGCCGAACCCCATGCTCGCCTGATGACTTGTCTTGGCTTCTATGCTGCTTTTACCAAACATACTCGGCTCGGCGATAACCCTACCGTGCGTCTCGACGTGGATAACGAACCCCAGCCCAATGCTGTACTGCTAATTGATTCCCGACGCGGCGGTGCAACTAGCCTCAGTGATGACGGCTACATCGTAGGCGCGCCGGAATTTGTTGCCGAAATTGCTGCTAGTACCGCTACGATCGATCTGCGGGACAAAAAGCGAGTTTACCGCCGCAGCATGGTGAGAGAATATCTCGTTTGGCAAGTAATCGATCGCCGGCTCGATTGGTTTTCGTTGCAGGAAGAAGAATATGTTTCTCTGCTACCCGATGCAGAAGGTATTATCCGCAGCCGAGTTTTTGCGGGGTTGTGGCTGGCTGTTTCAGCACTCTTAGACGGGGATATGCCAAGTGCGATCGCAACTCTTCAAGCCGGATTAAACAGTGACGCACATCAAGAGTTTGTCCAACAGTTAGCCAGCTTTCCAAATCCCGTTTTGTAGAGACGCTACAAATCGCATCTCTACAACAACTAATCCCCCTACAACCGGCAAGTTTGCCGTGCCCTTTCATCCTCCGGTTCTTGCCACCCAAAAGCAAAATGACTCACCGCATTAATTTGCGGCGTCGCCGAGCGAATAGCCCGCATTTGAATCTCCAAAGACGGCCGATTTTTCAGAGGTTTTCCCCAATCTCCAGCAATGGCAGGAATAATTTTTGCTCCCGCAGGCGCTAAACTCACTGTCCGCTGCACCTGCGGCACAATGCAGCTTACATCCCCGCAATTTCCGTAAGACATGGCGTGGAATTCCATAGCAGCCGGAAACTTGTCCCAAGGCTGCAATCTCGAATCAAACCCCCCTTGATTTATCGCTTGATTTGCGGTGGGAAAAAACACCGCT
>JAICRN010000257.1 GCA_025937335.1 Microcoleus sp. TY_ISSM_2_bin.22 | reverse complement strand
TGGGCGTTCGATCGCAATTTCCTCACCCCGCTGCTGTTGTTTGAGATTTTATAGCATTGGGCACTGATGCTGAAAGCCTATCCTGAAGGCAGCCGCAGCAGCCGCAAAAGGCATTCGACCAGAAAAACAATGGTTCGATCGATTAAGAACGTCCTAAGCCTGTAGGCGGTTGCTATACCTTTGAGCTTTTAGACGGTGAAACTTTTGCCACGATATGTTTTGAGGAGTTGTGCGCCTTCGGGATTTCGGGAGGCGGCGAAAGCTTTGGGCTGCTGCCCTGTTGAAGCTAGGAGGGGAAAGCTGCTGCTGTTGCTGGCGCGAATACCCGTCTGGTTAACCAAGAATTTCAAAGGTGGTACCCGCCACGTGATTTATCCGTGGAATCAATCCCAAATCTCAAATCGAAAATCCTCAAGAAAGAGCATTTATCTCGCGCAAGTCAATCTAAAATCTAAAATCTAAAATCTAAAATCGATTGACTGGTGCCGACGATCGAGCTTTTTTTTCTGAATGTGCGATCGAATTTCTCGATAGGAGCTTTTCACCCGATGCCAATATTAGCACGTTCTCATCAGCAAGTCCGGTCGAATCTGATGCCTGAATTGTGACGATATTATACCCTAAAGTCCGCAGTCATTTACCAACATTTCGATATCTTTTTTCCTCACCCCAGACCGAGCCTATACTATCTTATTTTTACCACCGCTGAATAGATTTAAGTCAAAGTAATATAACATTATCTCTCCCTTGTCTGTTAACTACATCACACACTTATCTAAAAATTAAGATAGAATAGTAAAGCGATCAGGTTTTAACGCCACGAGGGTGCTAACATTATGAATTATTTGCTAAGTTGGCCTTGCGGCTGCTGCGACGAGTGGAAAGATAGTTCCGAGAGTTCTGTTGTACTCAGAAACGGGCAGCGCATTTGTCAATCGTGCTACCAGCGCAAATACAAGAATCAGAAGCTATTCGCCCGACAGCGGCGATCGCACCTATCTGTATCGCGGCAGACACTAACAGAGACTGTCCCTTATTAATAATGCGCGACGCTTTGAATCAAGCCAAGTATTTGGACAACCTCGCATCAGCGGTTGGAATTAACAATCAAAAAAAAAATTAATTTCGTCATCAGTCATCAGTCATCGGTCATTGGTAATCTGTCACTAATTTACTTATTTATCATCAGTCACTTGCTTAAAGGTAACAGATTTTAACTTAAAAAACTAATGACTGACGACTAATGACTAATGACTAATAACTAAATGATAGTTCCATCAGGAATCGTGGCGTTTTTCAGGACTACGACAATGCCGCTGCGAATATAAAAACCTTGGCTTTCGCGGTTGGCTTCTTCCACTCGGTCTTTATTAATTATTTGAACGTTGTGGCCGATGCGGGCATTTTTATCCACAATCGCGCGGCGAATTGTAGTATTTGCACCGATACCGAGGGCGACGCCGCCGTTGTCCAAACTCGAATGCCGTTCGGCGTCGGGTTCGTAGAAGTCAGCACCCAGGACCAGAGTGTCTTGAATCGTACATCCAGCTTCAATGCGCGATCGAACTCCCAACACAGAATGGTCGATCCGGCACTCTTTGAGAATGCAGCCTTCAGCAATAATCGATTCCGTCACGTGAGTATCTAAAAGCTTAGTCGGCGGCAAGAAACGCGGGCGAGTGTAAATCGGAGCCTTTTCATCGTAGAAACTGAAAGGAGGCTGAGGCTGTTTGGTCAGCGCCAAGTTAGCATCGTAAAAAGCCTCAATAGTTCCGATATCTTCCCAGTAATCGTCAAACAAATAAGCTTGAACGTTGTGGTCTTTTGCAGAATTCGGAATAATCTCTTTACCAAAATCAGTTTGGGTTGGAGATTCTTTCAGCAGTTTAATCAGAACTTCTTTTTTGAAGACGTAAATCCCCATCGAAGCAATGTAAGGACTGTCTTTAGCCTGCTGCGCTGTCAATCCCAGTTTAGTAGTATCCACCTGCATTTGTTTGAGCGCATCGCCTTTTGGCTTTTCGCTGAAAGAAACAATGCGGCCGCTGTCGTCGATTTTCATCAAACCAAAATCAGAGGCCCGCTTGTCGTCCATTGGCAAAACTGAGAGGGTGATATCGGCGTTGGTTTCGCGGTGTCTCTGCACAAACTTCTGGTAGTCCATGCGATAGAGGTGATCGCCCGAAAGAATCAAGTATTCGTCAACGTCCCACTCTTCTAGCAGCCACAGATATTGGCGAACTGCGTCGGCTGTCCCTTGAAACCAGTTGGGGTTTTCCTGAGTTTGCTGGGCGGCGAGTACCTCGGCAAATCCGTCGGTGAAGCCGGAAAAGTTGTAGGTGCGAGCGATGTGACGGTTGAGGGATGCCGAGTTGAATTGGGTGAGGACGTAGATTTTGACTATTTCCGAGTTGATGCAGTTGCTGACAGGAATATCGATGAGGCGATATTTGCCTGCGAGGGGAACTGCGGGTTTGGCTCGCAGTTTGGTTAGGGGGTAAAGGCGGGTGCCTACACCGCCACCGAGGATGATGGCTAAAACTTTTTTCAAGGAACTTTCTCCCTAGGGTCGATTAACTCTCCAAGTACAGTGTCGGATGGTGAGGGCTTCTTGACAAGGGGGGGGAGCAAGGAAGTTTTGAGTTTTGAGTTTTGAGTTGAGTCGCTTACACAGAAAGCTGATTGTTTAATCCAAATACTTCTTCAAACCCTCAATAAGAGTTAAAAAACCCGGTTTATGAGAGTTGGAGTGCGTCCGGGACTGGAGTTTTGAGTTGTGAGTTGTGAGTTAAAATACCCATCAATCCATAATGGATATTTAAAAAAGTTTTGAGTTGTGAGTTAAAATACCCTTCAATAAATAAAGGCAGTTTAAGGAAAGAATAAGGTTCGGGGTTTGGGCTTTTAATTACAAGTTTCTTGGGTTAATTCCCCCTTCTGGCAATTTCTCCATCCAGGCTCATCGCGCTGTTGTTCTTTTTCAAGGCGGGTCGATCGCACCGCGCCCGCTGATGCTCTGTTTGGGCCCGCTGGCGTCCTTGTTCTGCTTGGGTTCGAGCTCGTTCTTTTTACTAGCGTTCCTGACTGCTGTGAGTTTGTCCGACTCCACAGCAGTCAGGAAGCGCCGCCCGTCGGGACGATAAATTTCTAGGTAGAGTCAGTTTCCAATCTGAGATTGACTGCAAATTTGTGTAATTTTTTACAATTTGTCGATCGACAAAATTGGATAAAATGTCTATTCTCTACCAAAAGCTAGATCCGCTAGAAACCTCTGCTGCTGTAGCCTAAGCCCTAAAAGCTAAAAAAAGTGTATGCAAATTCAAACGCCGGACTGGGTTAAACACGCGGTATTCTACCAAATATTCCCCGATCGCTTCGCCAAAAGCAAACAGCCCCGCAAACGCCTGCTGCAAAACTTCATGTGGGAAGAATGGCACGAGAGCCCCACCCTCCAAGGCTACAAAGGCGGGGACTTGTGGGGCGTGATGGAACAGCTAGACTACTTGCAAGACTTAGGCATTAACGCAATTTACTTCACGCCCATATTTCAGTCGGCCAGCAATCACCGCTACCATACCCACGACTACTATCAAGTCGATCCGATGTTGGGCGGCAATCCGGCTTTTAAAGATCTTTTAGACGCCGCCCACGATCGCAACATCAAAATCGTCCTCGACGGCGTATTCAACCACGCCAGCCGCGGATTTTTCTTCTTTCACGACATCCTCGAAAACGGCCCCCATTCTCCTTGGCTGGATTGGTTTAAAATTGAAGGCTGGCCGCTATCGGCCTACGACGGCAATTTTCCTGCTAACTATGCCGGTTGGGACGGGAATCGAGCACTTCCTGAATTCAATCACGACAATCCAGAAGTGCGAGAATACATCATGGAAATCGCCGAATATTGGATTAAATTCGGCATCGACGGCTGGCGGCTGGACGTTCCTTTTGAAATTAAAAGCCCTGGATTTTGGCAGGAATTTCGCGATCGAGTTAAAGCAATTAATCCCGAAGCTTACATTGTCGGCGAAGTTTGGGAAGATGCGAGAGAATGGCTCGACGGTACTCAATTTGACGGAGTAATGAATTATCTTTTTGCTGCGCCGACTATTGCTTTTGCAGCGGGCGACAGAGTAGATTTAGCTCAAATTGAAGGCCGTTCTTACCATCCCTATCCGGCGCTTTTTGCTAAACAGTACGGCGAAAAAATTCAACAGGTTTTGGAACTGTACCCGTGGCAGATACAGCTAACTCAACTTAACTTGTTGGCCAGTCACGATACAGCTAGGTTGCTGTCAATTGCTGGGGGCGATAAAGCTAGCGTCGAACTAGCTACTTTGCTGCTGTTAACTTTTCCTGGAGCTCCCAGCATTTACTACGGCGATGAAGTTGGTTTGCCCGGTGCTCTAGATCCCGATTCTCGCCGCGGTTTTCCCTTAGAATCTCATTGGGAACTTGATGTTTTAGATTATCACAAGCAGTTGATAGCTTTGCGGCACAAATACGCTGCCCTCCGTACTGGATCGTACCAAATTCTGTTTGCTGAGGGAACGGTTTACGTTTTTGCCCGAATTTTGGGGGATGAGGAAATAGTTGTTGCTGTCAATGTCGCGACGGAAGAAGCTAATATTAGCTTTGAGCCAGCTAATTTGAAATCTCCTCACGATAAATTGCTGTTTGGCAAAGGCGAGTTTGTTTGGAAAGGTGAAGGGGAAACTCGGCATTTAGAATTGATGCTGCCGGCGCGATCGGGGTTGATTTTAGGTTCGGATAATTAGTTTAAAATGTAGAGTAAGGTGCTCCGTGCGTCCTACATTTATCGGCGTCAGGTGCGCACCCGACATTTATCGGTGTCAGGTGCGCACCTGAAATTTATTGTTGATATTCCCTGCGTATCTTAAATTTATGATGAGCGTAAAACGTGCCTAGCGCACCCGGCATTTATCTCTGAAAAGACAAGTTTTATTATGCTGCAACTACTGCTGGTAGTAGCACCGCATCAATGATATGGATGACGCCATTGTCAGCAAGAATATCGGGAGTTAGAACTTTAGCCTCATTAACTTTAATGCCGTCAGAAGTCTCAATTCCCACCACAGAACCTTCCACTGTTTCAGCAGAACTTAACTCAAGCAAGTTCTCAGTTAGTACCTCGCCAAACAGAATGTGATAGGTGAGAATTTTTTTGAGCTTTGGTATGTCTTCCAACCAAGAGGCAATAGTGTTCGCAGGAATTTTGGCAAATGCCTCGTCAGTTGGTGCTAAGACGGTGTAGGGGCCCGGACTTTGCAATAAATCTAACAAACCAGCCGCTTCAATAACAGTCACGAGTGTTTTGAAAGAGCCGGCATTAGTGGCAGTCTCGACAATATCAGCCATGATGTTTTTGGGGAGTGCAAATAGCAGAAAATAAATCTGGGGCGACGATCATTTTAGCAATTTACAAATAGCAGAAAATGAATCTGAGGGCTGATGATTATTTTATTCATTATAAGTTATTTGGATGCCCGCGCCTGATGGGCCCGCGCGATCGACCTTTTTGACTTATCCTAGGCTCCCATCCTCCCCCTTGCGGAAAAACTGCTTTAAAATCTCTCCGGGAGCTCTGTCCCAGGTGTCGATATGTTCGTAAATTAAGCCGTCTTTATCGAGTTTATAAGTAGAGTAGCCGTTAAAAAAAATCCGAGCTTTCCAGGGAACCCGCAGGATGCCGCGAACAGTCCAATTTGCCACAATAGTATCAGGGGCTGTCTGACTTACACCGTGCAGGTCGAAGTAAATCTCGCTAAAGAATAGCTGCCCGTGAAATCGCAGAGTCCAAAAGATAATGCGATAGTTGATTTTTCCTTTAAATTTGTTAACAGGGTCTTGAAAATAAACATCTTTTGTGTAGATGTCGTAGGAGATATCTTTTTCAAAAAGCGTCGGGAGTTCCGCTTTCAGGGTGTCTACTGCTTGTTCTACCTGCATTTGATATTCGAGCGCGCTCACGCTACCACCTTGTGACAGTATTAATTTATAACTTTAAATGAATAATCTCGATCGCTCGAGTATCGCAGATTTGATACTTAATCCAGCTCTGATTTTAACTCTAGCGATATTTATCCGCGCCGGCTTTTCTGCTGACCCGGACTTGCGACATCGACACCTTGGCACCGATTTGACAGAACACCCCCACTCCTCTGACATTCTCGCAGAAATCAACAGCGGCAAGCTGTTGATGGTAGATAGCCGTCGCCGGAACGGTCTAATTTTGATTAAACGCTTCCACGCGGAGTTTGCCGGGCCTGGGGCAGCCGTTGGGGGTGCTTTTGATGTTAACTCTCAGCAGGCGATTCCCGTGGGCGATTTTTGTTTGGTTTGCCCTCTATCTCCCGAAGAAAGACAGAAAGCTTTTGGAATTCGGCGACATTGGGTGCGGTTAATGGAACAGTTAACGGCAAAGCCGGCAGCTTTGGAACGCGCACTAATGATTTTAACTCAGTTTGAACAATATTTGGATTCGGAAACGGTAGCACAAATTCCCGATGAAGCTTTGGCACTTTTAGTAGGCGTATTTCCCGCAACCATTCGCGCGGCGCGACCGGGAAACGATCGGTTATAAATTGATGTAGATACCTTAGACTGCGATCGCGCTGCTACAAACTCCACTCGGCATTCTGCAAAACGACTCGATAGCCATCAGGGTCTTGAAATGTCACTCCATGTTTGTCCCAGTAGGGATTGTAGGAGTTTACAGGCTCAAATCCAATTGCTTTCATTCGCAAGGGCAGCCTGCTGCCATTCTTGTTGGTTAGGAAGGTAAAAGACGATAAGATTGTCTTGAGTTGGAGCGCCACCTACTATATGTCCCCGTTGATGGATGAATTCAAAGTGGTGGCTTTCTCCTGGCATCCCAACCATTACTCCGTCAAAACCTTCATGGTTTTCAAAACTATCGAGGATTTGCAGCCCTAAACCCTCTGTGTAGAAATGAACAACTCGATCGAGGAAATCGGTTGGACGAGCAACCCGTAAAACCTTTCCTTGAAGCATATATATCTTCTCCAAATTTATTTTTGTGTTAGGCAGAAACTGGATACCGAATATTATGAGTTGTCAAAAACTTCTTCAATTCGATCGACTGTTCGCTGATTTTCCTCCGGGCTACCCACCGTAATTCGCAAACCTCCTCCAGTATGCCGAATTAAAGTCCCTCGCTCTTTTAGCTGCTGCATGATTTGTTTGTGTTCCTGTTCGGCAGATTCGCCCTCACCGGCTTTCGCCCGCAGGTAAACGAAGTTAGCCGCACTCGGCCAAACTTGTAATTTTTGATGCCGAGTTAGCGCTGCAATTAATTTGGCTCTTTCTGATAGAGTTTCGGGAATGGTTGCTAGCAATAACTGCCGCTGCGCTATGGCTAACTCGGCTGCGGTTTGCGAGAAACTGGGAAGGTTGTATGGGAGGCGAATTTTTTCTAAGGCGGCTGCGAGTTCGGGATTGGCGATCGCATATCCGACTCTCATTGATGCTAGTCGAAATGCTTTGGAAAATGTCCGCAAAATTATCCAATTCGGATGCTGGTGCAATTGGTCTGCTAAAGTATTTTGGCTGAATTCAAAATAAGCTTCGTCAATTACTACTAATATCTGTTCCGGCAAACTTGACAGCCATTCTATTTCATCTGGTGTTAAAGCATTGGCTGTGGGGGAATTGGGATGAACGACAAAGACGGCGCGCACGGGGGGATTTTGATTTTGGTCTATCGCCCTTTTAGCAGCCTCGATATCGATTTCAAAATTCTCCT
>JAICRN010000762.1 GCA_025937335.1 Microcoleus sp. TY_ISSM_2_bin.22 | reverse complement strand
GAACTCAATCCGGTGCACTTTGATGCACCTCTAGCACCGCCGATTGCCGCCGAACGGGAGGGGAGACGTATCGAACTCGAAAAGGTCTGGACGGCGTGGCAAAGCCTCTCTGAACGCAAGTATTTTGTATTGGTGGAAGCTTTGGGAGGACTGGGATCGCCTGTAACGTGGGAACTGACGGTGGCCGATATTGCCAGGGATTGGCGGCTGAGGGGGGTTTTGGTAGTACCTGTGAGGTTGGGGGCGATCGGGCAAGCTGTGGCGAATGTTGCTCTCGCCAGACACACTGGTTTTAAGCTCAGAGGAATTGTGCTTAATTGTGTTAAAGCTTATTCCGAACAAGAAATTGCCGATATAGCGCCGGTAGATTTGATCCAGTCGCTAACTCAAATACCTGTGTTGGGTATTTTGCCGCATTTAGATGAGCCGACTGACCTTGCTAAATTAGCTAAAGCAGCTTCCCAATTAGATTTAGAGCGGTTGCTACCAGGGGTTAATTTAGTTTCTAAGACTTCTAAATAACCCTATTCTCAACACCTCTGTTTTTCATTCTTCACTTCCTCTGCGTACTCTGCGCCCTCTGCGGTTCATAAAAAAAAATATCCTGCACAACTCAGATAGGATTGAAGATTTTATTTGAAAAGCAAAGACCGCAGAGACCGCAGAGAAAGAGAAGAGAGAGTTTCACAAATTATTTAGGGTTGCTATAATTAGTAATTACCATTTATTAAGTGACTAAACCTCAAAGTTAATAAAAAAAAGGAGAATAAAACATGGTTTCTACTTTACCGAATTTAACCTCTGTCGATTTATCTAAATTGCGGCTGGAAATTAGAAATTTGCAGCCTCAGCTAGTCGAATGGCGTCGCCTTTTGCACCAAAAACCGGAGTTGAGTTTTGAGGAAAATTTAACGGCGCAGTTTGTATCGCAAAAGTTGCAGGAATGGGGCATTGAGCATCAAACTAATATTGCTAAAACTGGTATTGTCGCAACTGTAGACAGCGGCAAACCGGGGCGGGTTTTGGCAATTCGGGCGGATATGGATGCTTTGCCCATTCAAGAAGAAAATGAGGTGGATTACCGATCGCAGCATGATGGAATTATGCACGCTTGCGGTCACGACGGCCACACTGCGATCGCCCTCGGTACTGTCTGTTATCTGGCCAAGCACAAACACAGCTTTTCGGGTAAAGTAAAATTTATCTTTCAGCCCGCCGAAGAAGGACCAGGAGGCGCAAAACCGATGGTTGAAGCGGGAGTTTTGAAGAATCCTGATGTTGATGCGATCGTCGGCTTGCATTTGTGGAACAATCTACCTTTGGGCACTGCAGGCGTCCGCAGCGGCGCGCTGATGGCGGCTGTCGAAGTTTTTGACTGCACGATTTTTGGCAAAGGCGGACACGGCGCAATGCCACATCAGACTGTTGACTCGATCGTAGTTACAGCCCAAATTGTCAGCGCTTTGCAGGCAATCGTCGCGCGGAACATTGACCCGATCGACTCAGCGGTAGTAACTGTCGGCAAATTCCACGCAGGCCACACCCACAACGTGATTGCAGACACCGCTCAAATCGGTGGCACTGTGCGCTATTTCAATCCAGCATATCAAGGTTATTTTGCCAAGCGAATCGAGCAAGTAATTGCCGGAATTTGTCAGAGTCACGGGGCCAATTACAAATTCGATTATTGTGCGCTTTACCCGCCAGTTATTAATGATTCGAGAATAGCTGAATTGGTGCGCGGCGTGGCAGAATCAGTTGTCGAAACTCCTGCGGGAATCGTTCCCGAATGTCAAACAATGGGCGGCGAGGATATGTCGTTCTTTTTGCAAGAAGTGCCCGGTTGTTATTTCTTTTTGGGTTCAGCAAATCCCGATAAAAACTTGGCTTACCCGCACCATCACCCGCGTTTTGACTTTGATGAAACTGCGCTGGGGATGGGTGTAGAAATGTTTGTGCGGTGTGTGGAAAATTTTTGTGCGATGTAAATAAGCCTTTTATGGGCGGGCTAGAAGCCCACCCCACAAGAAATTCATTCTTTGTGGAAGAGGCAAATTCATGTCTTGTGGAACAGGCATCTTGCCTGTTCAGGAGAATGGTACAACATCTCAGATATTACCGAGTTTGAAAGATATTCTGCACCATTTTTTTATCTACACTTGCCGCCGCCTTATCCAATTCGGCAATCTCCCCGGAGTCTAACTCCCAGCCCAAAGCACCAATATTATCCCTCGCCTGTGCCGCAGATTTCGCCCCCGGAATCGGAATAGTTTCTTTGCAGATGCACCAGTTGATTGCTACCTGCGAAACAGTCTTGTTTCTTAATGTCGCTATTTCTCGCAAACACTCCAAAAGCGATCGCATTCCCGGAAGTAGCTGCTTGCACGCCAAACCTCGG
>JAICRN010000095.1 GCA_025937335.1 Microcoleus sp. TY_ISSM_2_bin.22 | reverse complement strand
TTCTCCAATCAACATTATCCATCTCGATGGGTTCTGCCGTTCTGCCTCTAGGGGTACAATTAATTTTCCCCCTGTTGTTAAAGTCCAAAAAATCTCCAGAAAAGCTGTTTCTTGAACAAGGGATGCTGTAGTCAGACAACTATCCTCACGGGTAAGCTGAAACAAGCTTTGGATTTGAGCAATTCGAGCGCAGATGCTATGGTGATCGACTTGCACCAGCCGATTGGAGGCATAGAAAAGCTGTGCCGGAGTTGTCGCTGTGACGGCACTGCTGGGATTGTTCTTTGGTTGTTTGGCAATCGTTTCTTCCTCTGCATCTAGGCAGAATACTCGGCATTTCCACTCAGTTGTATGGAGCTGAGGGAAATGCTCAATCAAGCGTTGCTCAGTCAAGATAATGTTTGGTTTTGTCCTTTGGCAAGTTAGAGCTAGAGCTGCTTTTGAAGAAGCTGGTTCCATTAGCAGACAAGTCCCTCCAGCTTTTATAACCGCCAACAATGCGACAATTAGTTGCAAAGGATGTTCGCGACAAATACCAACTACAATTCCTGGTTCTACTCCCAAAGATTGTAGATAGTGAGCTAAATTATTTGCTCGCTCATTTAATGTTTGGTAGGTCAATTGCTGACTGCCAGCAATGAGCGCGATCGCTTCCGAGTTGCGTTCTACTTCAGCCTCAAATAACTGATGCAGACAAAGCCCTCGCTCCATAATATCAACAGCCATAGCATTACCCTTTTCGAGTAATTCCTGCTGTTCTGTTTCACTCAAAAGCAGCAATTTCGATAACGGCTGGGTGGGACAACTCAAAATCCCTTCTAGCTGTTGTTGAAAACGACTCACTAAGTCAGCCATAGTCGCTAACTCAAACAAATCGGTATTGTAGGTCAGGAATCCACTCAAACCATCCGTACTCTCCCAAATATGCAAAGATAAATCAAAATGGGAAGTACCCGTGTCAATTTCTTCTCGCTCCATCGTTATTCCTGGCAGATTTAAATCATCACTGGGGGCATTCTGCAAGGCAAACATTACTTGAAATAGAGGATTGTAGCTGGGGTTGCGCTCTAACTTTAATTTTTCAACTAGCATTTCAAATGGTAGATCTTGATGAGCGTAAGCCTGCATCGTAACCTCTCGTACCTGGCTTAGTAATTCAAGAAATATCGGGTCTCCCTCTAAATTAATGCGTAACGCAAGCGTGTTAGCAAAAAAACCAATCAGTCCTTCTAATTCAGGTCGATTACGATTGGCAATGGGTGAGCCAATAACAATGTCATCTTGATTGCTGTAGCGTCCCAATAGACTGGCAAAAGCAGTCAGGAGAGTCATAAATAGAGTGACTCCCTGCGATTGGCTGAACTGCTTTAAAGACAGTGCTAAACTTTGAGGCAGCTTAAAGGAGTATTTTGCCCCTCGGTAAGTCTGCATCGGTGGACGGGGATAATCCGTGGGCAAATCGAGGAGTGATGCACCTGTCAACTGTTTCTGCCAGTATGTTAGCTGGGTTTCCAGCACGTCACCTTGGAGCCACTGCCGTTGCCAATGAGCAAAGTCTGCATACTGAATCGGAAGTTCTGGTAAGGAAATTTTTTCTTTGTTTAAGAAAGCTGGGTATAAGGTGGAGAGTTCTCGCACTAAAATGCCGATCGACCATCCATCAAAAATGATGTGGTGCATCGTTAAAATCAGAAGATATTCTTGGGGATGGAGCCGCAGTAAACTTATACGCAGCAAAGAACCCTTCTCTAGGTCAAAAGGCGTTTGTGTTGTTTCAAGCGTTAATCGCTTTATTTCCTGCTTTTGTACATCTGCGGGCAGATATTCTAAATCTACAAGCGGCAGTATAATATCTTGCTTTGGCGCGATCGCCTGAACCGGCAGACCGTTAACTGTTGCGAACGTTGTGCGTAATACTTCGTGGCGCTGGACGATCGCATTTATACTATTTTGCAGGCAAGAAACTTCAAGATTTCCCTTCATCCGAAGCACCGCTGGCATATTGTAGGCAACGCTAGCTCCCTCTAACTGAGCCATAAACCACAGGCGTTGCTGGGCAAAGGAGACACAATTCTCCGCAGAAGGCGATCGACGAGGAATAATTTCTTTTTGTTTTAATTGGATACCTTTTTTCTGAAGCAAAAGTTTGAATAATTCTTGCTTCTGCTCAGTTAATGATTTTTGAGAATGGTTATTTGAAGCATTATCTAATGGACTCATCGAGCAAATCTCCAATCAAAAATTTGGGGAATATACAAATTCAGGTAACTAGGTTACATCAACTAAAAATTACTGCGGATTAGCTATTGGTTGAATATACTTGATTAAAATTGCTTAATTAAAATTGCCTAACTTCTGCGTGCGTTCAAAGGTAGCAAAGACAGCATCACAAATTGCCGTCCGCATTCCCGCTTTCTCTAACTGGTAAAGCCCCACAGCCGTTGCTCCTCCGGGACTGGTAACTCGGTTGCGTAACAGGGTAGGATGTTCGTTGGTTTGGCGCATCAGTTCTACACTACCTGCGATTGTTTGCAAAGTCAGAGTTTGAGCTTGGGCGCGAGTAAATCCCATCTGAACTCCAGCATCGATCGCAGCTTCGATCAAGAGAAAGACAAATCCAGGCCCTGCACCACTCACCGCCGTTGCCCGATCGATGTCTTGTTCGTGCGAAACGGCCATTTCTTCTCCTAACGCTTGAAGGATGGTTTTAGTATATGAATGCTGTACTTCTGTCACTTCAGGTGATGCACTCCAGACAGTCATTCCCATCCCTACTTGAGCCGGGGTATTTGGCATGGCGCGGACAATCGCAGCATGGTTCAAACCTTGGCTGAGGGATGGGATACTCGCTCCTGCCACAATGCTCATCACTAAAGTATTTGAAGCAATTTTACCTCTGAGCGTCGGCATCAGCGCTGTCAATACTTGCGGCTTTACACTCAACACGGCGATCGCAGTTCCCTGAAATGCTTCTGTGTTGTCGCTTGTGGTTCTTACAGCATAAGTCTGCTGCATATAGAGGCGACGACTTTCTATTGGATCGCTGGCAATAATGCGATCGGCTGTCACAACCTTGTTTGCGAGCAATCCACTAATCATGGCTTCACCCATCGTGCCACTACCAATAAAAGCAATTTGGATATCTGACTGCATCTGTGTTTCCCTCTGTTTTTGCTGCTCTAAATTAAGCTGGATTCGGTTGGATTGCAGCCTTTAAAACCAATCCTCTTTCTACATCCGCCAAGGCTTGATTAATTTCATCTAACCTGTAAAAACGACTGATCGTGCGCTCCCAAGCAATTTCCTGCTGGCGATTGCCTTTTAGTAACTGAAGCATTCTGTAAAAGTGACTAAAATCGATGCCCCATGTCCCTCGAATGTCGATGTGTTTTAGGTTAATTTCCAAATGGGGATTGAGCAAAATTTCACCTGTATTCGTGTAGTGTCCAACAACCACATAGCGACCGCCATCTCTGGTCATGGCAATGCCTTCTTTGACTGCAATAGGAACTCCTGTCGCTTCGATTGTGACATCGGCTCCACGACCGTTTGTTAATTCTAGAACTCGCTCGACGTGCTGCTGTGGTTCTCGATCGTCAATGGCGATCGTATCATCCACACCAAAAGATTTAGCAACAGCTAAACGATTTTGATATTTGTCGATGACAATAACCCGACCAGCCCCCGACAGTAAGGCTAAGATTGCTAGACTTAACCCAACAGGACCAGACCCTTGCACTGCTACAATATCGCCAATTTGAATCTGCGCGCGATCGACAGCGTGAATGGCTGTTGGCAGCGCACATCCTCCGGCAATAAATCGCTTAGGTGTTACACCTTCAGGAAGGGTTACGACTTTAACCCCCGGTTTAAGATATATCTGTTCAGACCACCCACCGAATAACCCCTCATTCGATGAGTAAGTAACTCCGTAAACTTTACGCTGCGGGCAGCGAGTGGATGTTTTGGCAACTAAACAATACCAGCAATTGTTGCAAGTTTCGTTAACATCAAGGAACGTGACTATTGACCCTGTTTGAACAGGCTGACCATCAATATCGATAACGTTTCCACCTACATCAACCACTCGTCCTACTGAAAAGTGACCCGGAATTATCGGATAAGGTACTCCCCCTAAATGACCCCGAAGTAAATGTACATCAGTACCGCAAACCTCAGAGTAGATAGTCTCCAAGATAATGCCACCTTTTTCAAGAACTGGATCTGGCAATTGTTGCAATTCAACTGGGTAGTTAGGGGCGGTCATGACAGCGGCTAATGCCATTGGTGCTTCTCCAATTATGCTTAATCCTAATTAATGCGATCGGCTTCAAGACCAGAAGATGATTTCACCACTGGGGAGTAGTCCCATTGCAGAGGTAAACGTCATCCGATGCCCCTTGGTTGACTCAACGGTGTGATAATTTCTGGTGTTGAAGATGAATACATCTCCCACTTGTGGCTGAAAGACGATGGAGCTTGCACCTGAAACAACCTTATCACTATATCCATAAGAATCAAGCTTATGTCTCTCATCTCCCGGATACCATTGGCGATCGTAAATATAAGTTTTACCGTGATTGTTTGAAGACAATTGGAGATATAAATTCCAGGACAATTGAGCAACGACTGTACCCACCTCCCATCCAGGCTGTTCTGATGGCGCATAATCAATATGTAGCTGTGTACCCTGCTCAATTTTCCTGGTCAGCCCTGCATGGTAACTCCCATACAACAATTCCGAGGCAATTCTGGCAGTTGCACCAGTCTGGTTTTGGATCGTTGCCATCAAACGTTCCAAGGGATTGAAGGAAGCCGAAGTGATACGGTATTGTTCTTTACTAGCTTGAGCTACCGCTTGGAAGTAATCCTTTTTACCAATGTTGTTGTACTCAAAAACTGTAATCCCAATGCGCTCTATCTTAGGATTAACATTCTGGTAGGCATCAAACCCCAGCAAGTTAGCTTGAGTCACCAGCATTTTACATTCTTGGGGAGCAGCAAATTGCTCAATCCGAATTAGAGGAATTTTATTTTCAAATAGCATCCTCAGAGATTCGGCACTCAGAGGAAGAGCTTCTGTTGTTTTCCATACTGTTGACTTCATCTCGTCGTTAGCAATCACTTAAGGCTCTCCTGATTACCAATATTAAACAATTGCGATTGCTTTTCCGCCACTACCAGACTACGTTACCGTGGTCAACCATTTTCATGGAATTACAGAGCTCGCTTGACTGGTAAATGTTCGTTGGAAAAGCGTACAGAGAAAGAAATAGCCATTAGTCAGGGAGTAGCCAGGTCAATAGTATCTAAACAAGAGGTTGACAACATACTGTTTCTCCGCAATCGGCTCAAACGATAGTGTACCAAAACCGAATCTCCTCTGAAAGATAAAATATGTTAAGAACTATCAATGCTTGTTATATGTGTTGTAACATCATCCTTGCATATATAATACATATGAAAAATCAAAATTTGGTTATTCGATCCAAATATAAAAATAAAATTAAGAAAATTATCACCAGTGTAAAAGTCAGAAATAATTAAGAACGAACTATTAATCCACATAAATAAAAAAACTATGAGTAAAAACGATAGCGAAGATACAACCGTTTACAAAGTCGTTGTTAATCATGAAGAGCAATATTCAATCTGGCCCATATATCGGGAACTTCCGCTTGGTTGGAACGATGCTGGTAAAAGCGGGTCTAAGGAAGAATGCTTTGACTACATTAGAGAAGTTTGGATTGATATGCGCCCGCTCAGCCTCCGGAAATAGTTAGCTATAGTTTTTTTGACTCAAAACTTAAAGCACTGTGTAGAATCGGGATAATTGGAAACATTCGATCTGTCCCACTGTGTATTCAGTCATAAGTATGTTTTGATTACTACTGTGCTGTGCTTCTGTTCACCTAATTGACTGAAATATAGGAGTAGATAGGAATGTTAGGGCAATGGCTAGAAGACATCGTTAAAGAAACGATGGAATTTTGGGGTATTCCCGGTTTGTCAATTGCAATTGTTCGAGATACTCAAGTTATTCTCAGTCAAGGATTTGGTTTCCGAAATTTAGAAGAGCGTTTACCTGTAACTCCGCAAACTATCTTTGCAACTGGCTCTTCTACAAAAGCGTTCACAGCAACCGCGATTGGGATTTTAGTCGATCGCGGTATACTAACATGGGATTGTCCTGTTAGAAACTATTTACCAACTTTTCGGGTCTTTTGCCGCAATGCCAGTGAAGAGATAACACTTCGGGATCTGGTAACGATGCGATCGGGATTACCGGGATACGATGTGATTTGGTTTGGTAGTAATGGTAGCTGCCCCTATACCAAACAGGAACTTTATCAGCATCTCACTTTCATGAAATCGACCCATGAACTGCGTAGCATATTTCAACCGCAAAACTTATTGTATACTGTTGCGGGTATGGTCGTAGGTCATGTATCTGAAAGTACGTGGGAAACATTTGTTCAACATGAGATTTTTGATGCGTTAGGAATGGCAGACAGTAATTTTTCTGTCAAAGAATCTCAGTTGTCAGACAATTTTGCACAGCCTTACGAATGTGATGAGAATAGTCTCAAGAAGTTTGTTTTACGGGATGTAGATGCAATTGGTCCGGCTGGATCGATTAATTCAACTGCCCTGGATATGGCTAAGTGGCTAATCCTCAATCTTAACAGTGGAAAATATGGCGATCGGCAAGTGATTGATTCTGAGACGCTGAGTAAAATGCAAATGCCACAATTTGTAGTAAACTCTAATACTACTGACTTCGCGCATTTTACTCCCCATTATAACAACGACACAATCGATCATGCTCGATTACTTACCTCGATTCAGAAGCGGCATTCTTTACGGTCTTTGCTGGGTGGGACTGTGAAGGCGAAAAATGAAGCAAATGTAGATATATTCTATCCAGTATCTTATGGTTTGGGATGGCTTACCAGTGCTTACCGAGGTCATTATCTGATAGAAACATCAGGCGGAATTGATGGTTTCACGGCGATGGTGAGTTTACTGCCAAACAGCAACCTGGGTCTGGTGGTTTTAACTAACCTGAACAAAACGATGGGAGCGAAAAGTCTAACTTATCAAATCTACGATCGCCTACTCGATCTGACACCGCTACCTTGGAACCAGATTTGGCAGCAAGAGGTCGAAGAGGAAAAAAAGAAAACAGAGGAAAAATGGGAGAAAATATTAGCAGGACGGAAGCCTTGGCTTAAACCTTTCCATCCTTTGGATGATTATCTAGGAAAATTTGCGAATTCATCATTAGGTTCTTTATCAATCACTATGAACGAGGGCTGCATGGTAGCAGTTTACAACGATATCGCATACATACTTGAGCCTTATTGCCATGATACATTTCTGGCGACACTTGCACCATACAACAAAATTACTAATAATGGTAGCCCATACCCCAATCCGATTCTTTTGTCCTATTACACCGATACTAATGGTGAATTATCCCGCCTATCTTTTCCACTCGAACCTGCGCTTCAAGAATTGATTTTTAATCGACTCCCCAACGCAGAGCGGTGAGGATAATAACATTACTCTGCTACCAGCCCATCGGTCAAAGCCTTACTGCTAATTATTATTCAAAATGAAAATATGTCTAATTTGCTTTTAAATGAAAATCGTGAATGGTGTACATTGATTGATATTCTGCGTTGGCGAGCTATTCACCAGCCCAATAAACGAGCATACACTTTTTTACCCGATGGTGAAACAGAAATCTGTCTCACCTATGGAATGTTAGAACAACGGGCACGTGCCATTGCCATGCAGTTGCAAAGCATTTGTTCTCCAGGCGATTCTCCTTCGGAGACGCTTCGCGATCGCGCTTTGTTGCTGTACCCATCAGGGCTAGACTTTATC
The DNA here is from genome assembly GCA_025937335.1 of Microcoleus sp. TY_ISSM_2_bin.22. Lineage (GTDB taxonomy): Bacteria > Cyanobacteriota > Cyanobacteriia > Cyanobacteriales > Microcoleaceae > Microcoleus. The sequence goes on along the minus strand of JAICRN010000095.1, from coordinate 3,603 downwards.
GCCGCTTTTTTTGGTTGCCTCTATGCTGGGGCGATCGCTGTACCCGCCTATCCTCCGCGACGAAATCAAAATTTAACTAGGCTACAATCGATCGCGATCGATGCTCAACCAACGGTAGCGCTGACAACCCAAGACTTGCTAGACAATGACATTAGTATTCATCTAGGACAAGACCGGACTTTATCTCAATTGAAATGGGTTGCAACAGATACGATCGCGACAACAGATACGACATCTTGGCAACCACCTACCTTGACTGAGAAAACCTTGGCATTTCTTCAGTACACTTCAGGATCGACGGGAATGCCAAAAGGGGTAAAAGTTAGCCATTTGAATCTGCTTAGCAACGAGCAAATGATTCAGCAAGCCTTTGGACATACTTCAGAAAGTATCATTGTCGGGTGGTTGCCGTTATTTCACGATATGGGGTTGATCGGCAACGTTCTGCAACCTCTGTATATGGGAGTTCCTTGCATCTTCATGGCTCCCGTTACATTCCTGCAAAATCCATTTTATTGGCTTCAGGCAATTTCTCGCTATCGAGCGACCACCAGTGGCGGCCCGAATTTCGCCTACGATCTTTGCATTCGATCGACCACTCCAGAACAGCGATCGCAACTCGATCTGAGTTCCTGGGAACTGGCTTTTAATGGCTCAGAAACAGTCAGGCCAGAAACACTCTTAGCATTTACTAGAACATTTGAGTCTTGTGGATTTAAGCGGGAAGCTTTCTATCCCTGCTATGGGATGGCAGAAGCAACATTGTTCATTTCGGGTGGTGCTAAAACGACATCTCCTCAAGTATTAGGGGTGGATGACCTTGCCTTGGGGCAAAACCAGGTTTCGATGTTAGAACCCGATCGACCTGGTTACAAAGCTATTGTAGGTGTAGGACAGCCTTGGCTTGATGGATCGTTGCGAATTGTCTCTCCCGACACGAAGCAGATATGTGCAGAAGATCGGGTGGGCGAAATTTGGGTAGCTGGTACACATATTGCTAGGGGATACTGGAATCGATCGGAGCAAACAGAACAAACTTTCAACGCTTACACAGCAGATACCAATGAAGGGCCTTTTTTACGAACAGGAGATTTAGGGTTTATCCACCAGGAAGAACTCTTTATTACGGGACGTTTAAAGGATCTGATCGTCATTCGAGGACGCAATTATTATCCCCAGGATATCGAAGTCACCGTAGAGCAGTGTCATCCGGCATTGCGGGCTGGGTGTGGGGCTGCATTTTCTGTGGATGTGGCGGGAGAAGAGCGACTGGTTATCGTGCAAGAAGTCGAACGCAATTATCTACGAAAATTGCAAGTAGAACCTGTCGTTCGGGCCATGCGCGAGGCAGTTGCAGCACAGCATGAATTGCAAGTTTATGCGATCGCTCTGCTCAAAACCGCTAGTATTCCTAAAACTTCTAGCGGTAAAATTCAGCGCTCTAACTGCCGTAAAAAATTTTTAGAAGAAAGTTTAAATGCTGTCGGGAATAGTATTTTAAATGAAATCGCCCTGACAAGTCAAGACAAAGAAATTTTGAGTCGGGAGATATTGCGATCGTTATCTAAAATAGAGCGACAAATAAAACTGGAATTGTATTTGCAACAGGCTATTTTGGGGGTTTTGGGAATTTCGCCGTCTCCTCTAAATAAACAACAGCCGTTGATTAACTTAGGTTTAGATTCTTTGGCGGCTGTCACTTTACAGCATCGCCTAGAAACTGAACTGGATTTATCTTTGTCGATGACGGCATTTCTCCAAGACACCAGCTTTGAGGAACTAATTCTGCAATTGCTCGAACAATTAGACAGGCAACCTATCTCTAAAAATCAAGTATTTGAGACCAAATCTCAGGAGAATCACTGCACCCAAGAGCTGCCTTTGTCCCCCAACCAGCAAGGGTTGTGGTTTTTAAATCAGCTTGCGCCAGAGAGTGGTGCTTATAATATTGCTTTTGCGGTGCGGATTCGATCGCAACTCAATGTGGTTGCCCTAAAGCAGGCATTTGAAAATTTGCTTGCTCGTCATTCTTCCCTGCGGACATCTTATATTCTGCGGGATAACCAGCCGTGGCAACAGGTTCATCAGCACTCTTCCTTATCATTCCAGCAAATTGATGCTTCCAGTTGGTCTGAAAATCAAGTACAGGATGAGTTAATTGCACAAGCCTATCGTCCTTTTGATTTAGCACAAGAATCGTTACTGCGAGTGCTATTGTTTACCTCGGAAACGGACGATCCGATTCTGTTATTGTCCGTTCACCATATCGCGGCTGATTTATGGTCGTTGTTAGTTATAGTGGATGAGTTGCGTTTACTTTATTCATCAGCTAATGCCGGGAATATTGCTGAATTACCGTCAGTATCGTTTTCCTCTACAAACTACATCAATTGGCAAAGATTATATCAGTTACCTGCCTTAGAACAAAGTTCACAGTCATACTGGAAAGAGCAATTAGCTGATTTACCTGTATTGAATTTACCCACGCTCCGCTCTCGTCCAACAGTGCAGACTTATCAGGGAGCTTCACACAGCTTTTATATTGATATAAAGTTAACCAACCAACTCAAACAGCTCGCTCAAAGTTGTGGAGTTACCCTCTACACCTTGCTGTTGACTGCGTTTGAAATTCTCCTGCATCGCTACACCGGACAGGACGATCTAGTTGTGGGGTCGATCGCCTCTGGACGGCAACATTCTCATCTGAAACAAACGGTGGGCTATTGCGCGAATCCGATCGTATTGCGAGTAGACTTATCTGGTAATCCGACAGTACAAGAGTCGATCTATCGCGTGCGCCAAACTGTATTAAGTGCCTTGGAACACGCAGATTATCCCTTTCAACGGTTAGTTGAGCTATTACAACCGGAACGGGATATGAGTCGATCGCCACTGTTCCAGGTAATGTTTGTGTTCCAAAAGCCCCATATTCTCCCAGAATCGGCACCCTTTGTGCTGCGGCAACCAGGCGCTGTTCTTGAATTGGATGAGTTAGTTTTAGAATCTGTTGCGATCGAACAGCGAACCGCACAATTTGACTTAACGCTCATAGTTACTGAAGCTCAGAAGCAGTTGTTGGCATCGTTTGAATACAATACGGATCTATTTGATAATGCTACGATCGCTCGGATGAGCCAGCATTTTCAAATCCTGCTAGAAGCGATCGCTCTCGAAACTGAACAAAGAGTTTCTGAATTACCTTTACTCACCTTCCAAGAACAGTGTGAAATACTGAAAGTCTGGAACGACACCGAAACAGCTTACGCTTACGAAACCTGTTTGCACCATTTAATAGAAGCGCAGGTGCAACGTTCTCCCGATGCTGTTGCAGTAGTCTTTGGCGAGGAACAATTGACCTATGAGGCTTTAAATCAACGGGCAAATCAACTAGCGCATCACCTGCGTAGGCTTTTAGCCGAGGCGAAGCCATCGCTGGGCGTTGGCCCGGAGGTTTTGGTTGGCATTTGTGTCGATCGTTCCATAGAGATGGTCGTGGGTTTATTAGGGATTCTCAAAGCAGGTGGAGCTTATCTTCCCTTAGATCCAAGCTACCCGCTAGAGCGTTTAACTTTCATGTTGTCAGATGCTCGCGTGTCTGTCTTA
>JAICRN010000487.1 GCA_025937335.1 Microcoleus sp. TY_ISSM_2_bin.22 | reverse complement strand
TGTCGGCAAATCCAAACCTGCCACCATATTGAGCAGCGTAGATTTGCCGCAGCCCGAGTGTCCAATTAATGAGATAAATTCGCCTTTTTTAATTTCCAGATCGATGCCTTTGAGAGCAATGTATGTGCCACCGTCTGATAAATTAAAAACTTTTTCGACTTGTTCTACTGCAATCAAAACAGACATGATTTTCTTGCCTTTTTTGTAGGTTTGTTATTTCGATACCTGCTAATTAACTTCCCAGGCAGAGCCTAGAAGTAGAGTGGAGGGAGAGACTGGAAGCATAAATCCTGTGACTTTCCTGTAGAATATTATCTACTTCTTCCCTCTTCTTCCTTCGTGTCCTAGCGCTTACGCGCCGCTTCGCTAACGCGTCTTCGCGGTTAAATACTCCTAATTCTTCCTGCCCCAAACAAGTAACTCAAAACTACTTTCCTTGAGGGGGAGCAATCTTTTGCTGCAACCAAGCCATCAGCCGATCGAGCAACAAACCAACAGCCCCAATGTAGAACACCGCTAACAGAATTTCGCTGATGTAGTTTTGCTGGTAAGCATTCCAAATAAAGAAGCCGATACCCGTAATCCCAGACATCACAATTTCCGCAGCAATAATCGCCAGCCAAGCCAAACCGATCGCAATTCTCAATCCTGTGAAGATATAAGGAAGCGCCGACGGAAACAAAATATTCATGTAATATTCCCGACGAGAAAGCTGCAGCACTTTCGCCACGTTGTTGTAATCGTCGGGAATTTGGCGGACACCTTCAGCCGTGTTGATTAAAATCGGCCAAACTGAGGTGATAAAAATCACGAACAAAGCAGCAGGTTCGTTTTGTTGCAGTGCAGCCAGGGCGATCGGCACCCAAGCCAAAGGCGCCACCATCCGCAAAAACTGGAAAATCGGATCTAAAGCCTTGTTCAAGAAGGGATTCGTACCTACCACAACTCCCATGCTGATTCCCACAGCCGCCGCGAGAGTGTAGCCTTTTGCCACCCGTTCCAAACTAGCCAAAGTCTGCCAAAATAAGCCGACTCCGTAGGTTTTGGATTTCATAAAAGGATACATCAACAATATCCGCGTCCGTTCGTCAGTCCAAACGCTGAGCGGTCCGGGCAATTTGATAATTCCCAAACTCGACAGGAACTGCCAAACTAACAGAAATCCAATTACTCCCAAAATTGGCGGCAAGATATTTGAGGAATTCTTCTTCCAAAATTCGCCAAATGCTCCTTGGACATCGACTCCGCCTCTCCGATTTGTGCTGACAGCCATCTTGTTAATCTCCTATGTTTCTGCTGTTTTTTTCGAGACTAAATTATGCGAAGCTAAGACCCCATCACACTTTTTTTATTGCCAAACTCTTGAGGTTAGCTTCTGGATTTTGCTGGTTAAATTCTTTGCCGTCAAAGAACTTCTCAATGCCGCGAGACGTACTTTTCGGAATGTCAGCATCAGCAACTCCGGCTAATTTAGCTGCTTTCTTCCAGATATCTTCTCGGTTGACTTTATCGATGATGGTCTTAGAATCTGCCAAGGTTGTTGCCGGCAGGAAACCCCAGCGCACGCTTTCGGTTAAGAACCACAAATCGTGACTCTTGTAGGGATAGGAAACGTTGCCGATTGCGTCTTTCCAGTACAGGGGACTACTGTTGAAGTCGTTGATGTCTGGTTTGCCGTCGCCCATGACATACTTGCCTTCATAAGGAGGCGTCAAAACTGTGGGAGATACGTCAAAGAAATTTCTTCCAGAAACAATGGCGACTAATTCGGCTCGATTTTCGGGCTTGTCGCACCACTGCTGTGCCTCAATTAGTCCTGCGAGTAAGGCTTCGGTGGCTTTGGGGTGTTTGTCTGCCCAGTCGGCGCGAATTGCTAGATATTCCTCTGGATGTGCTTTCCAGATTTCGGAGGTGAGGGCGGACATGAAGCCGATGTTTTCTTTGACAATCCGCAGCGGCCAGGGGTCGCCGGTGCTGAAACCGTCCATGCTTCCGGTTTTCATGTTGGCCACGGTTTGGGCGGCCGGTACTGTTAGCAGTTCGACATCTGTATCGGGATTGATGCCGTTAGCTGCCAGCCAGTAGCGAATCCACAAGTCTTGGTTGACTTTGGGGAAGGTGTAGGCTGCTTTGAAGGGAGTACCTGCTTGTTTGAGGCCTTTGATGTAGTCTTGGGCCGATCGATCTAGTTTGAGCCCGATGCCTTTACCTTGGTGTTTGGTTGCGATCGCAATTCCATTTCCATGGGTGTTCAACTGGGCCAGAACATACATCGGGATTTGGACGCTGTTTTTGGTAATCAGGCCTTTACTAATTAGATAAGGCATCGGCATTTGCCACTGGCCGCCGTCAATGCCGCCGCCTGCAGATCCGATTTCTACGTTATCTCTTGTCGAACCCCAGTTTGCTTGCTTGGCAATCGTAACTTCGGTCATGCCGTATTTGGCAAAAAAGCCTTTTTCTTGGGCAATGATTAAAGGTGCTGCTTCGACGATCGGGATGTATCCCAATGTGATTTTAGTGCTTTCAATTCCTTCGACTCTTTTCTCGTTGGCAACAGCCACTACTGAGGTAGCCGCAGGTATTGTGCCGTCAGCACCGGCAGTTGCACCGGGTTCTGGGGGATTTCCCAAACAACCTTTGAGCAGTATTGAACCCAGGGCAGATGCACCTGCTGTGAGGATAAATTTACGCCTAGAAAGCGCAGAAAATTCATCTGAAAATCTTGTCATAGTCTAGCCTCGCTGCAATTCATAATCTTCTGTAACAACATTCACTGAAGGTTATCAATGCGCTTTTTTGCTGTTCGCTAATCGGGTGCGAGCGAACAGTTTTGAGCGCAGGTTGGCAGGAGGTATCTAAAGATTTATCGCTAGCATAAGTCTTTAAACTAACCCTGCTGATTTGACTGGTTTGATTAATATCGATATTTCGATCGGCCAAGTTGTGTGAACTCACTTTTTGCGAGCCGCACGTTTCCTTGACTTGATAATTAACTCTACCGTACTCTTCCGGAAATTATAAAACAATTATTAAATTTGAATGATAAGCAAATCTTTTCGGATGACCTTATCGATAAGGAAGCCTTGGGAAGGACGATCGGGTTGGCTTATCAAAACTGGTTCAAACCAAGACTTGCAGGGTAAGGGTTGTAGCGAATGGCGATCGGGCTGCCTTCAAATCCATTGTCAATAAGCGGCAAACATCTGAGCCACCGTACATTTATTTTGTTAATATATGTCTGCTTTTTTAAGGTGGCGGTTAATTGTAGCCTACAATACAGAAATATTTTTTTGTTACGGTATTGCAGTTGCTTGAATTTCTAACCATTCTGCTTTACTTTCAATTAAACCGCTCTGGTTGGGAGGATTGCGTTCCATATAAATACTTACTAACTCCTCAAAAAAAGTATCGTAAATTTCTGGCGGTATTCTAGTACTCAAAGAAAACCAAACTTTTTCAACTTGTTGCTTTATTTCTATTTTGCTATTATTATTTTTTAACGGGTAGGAATAAATTTCTACGCTATTTGTACTAAATCCCACAGCTTTTAACATTTCTCTATATTCGGCAGGCGAATAAAACTGATAACTCAATTTTTTTAATTCTTTCCATTTACTATCCAGGAGTAATTCTTGCAACACAAAATGAAAAGAATTGTTAGAGCCTTCACCTAAAAACGATAGTAAAATTTTTCCTGAAGGCTTGAGCGCTTCTTTAAACCCTGTCAGCACGGGGATATGATTGTGGATATAATGAAGAGCTCCACAAGAAACAATCACGTCAAATGAATTTTCAAATTCAAGGCTTCTCACATCGCCTACTTGAAATTCTAAATTCGGGTGATTTTGGCGATCGAACTTATTTTTAGCAAACTCTATAACTTCCGGAAAAATATCACTACCAATAACATAACCTTGGGGCAATAATTTGGCAATTTCTGCCGTTATTCTCCCGTCTCCACATCCTACGTCTAGAATTTTTTCGTCACCTCGCAATTGGAGTTGTGATATTAAATCCTTCATGCGAAGATGAAAGGGACAAGGGTTATTGTAGTAAGATTCTATAGAAGATGAATACATAGCTAAAAAATATTAATTGCAGATTAATCAGTAACTTTCAACGATTTAATTTTTATCACACCTACTGCATTAATGCACAGAGTTTTAACATTTCGTCATAAAGGTGAGTGAACACACCTCTCAGTGGGTATATAGCTATTGCCGGGATACGGATATGGTTGGCGAATTTCCAACAGTCAAATCATCATCTTTTCTTTTTTTAGCAGCTTTAGAAGCAGCCGCTACCGAGGGAGTAGCCGGGGCAACAACAGAGACTCTGTACCCAGAAGAGGAAGCTAACTCTTCATCCTCAGACAATAACGGGGCTCAAGCTTTCTGCAAAGGTCATTCCAAATAATAACAATAGTCTGGACTGTTTGTAAGCAGCGAGAGTACCACAGGACAGGAGTAAAGGAAGATTAGGGCGACAGTCCTGGACTGTTAACAAAGTTCATGTGACTCAAATCATGGATGTCTATTTTCCCATCATCAAGCAGATTCCACGTTTATGAAAGACACTGCGCGATCGATCTATGCCCGCCGTAGGGACACGGCGAAAGCCTTTGTCCCTACTTCATAAACCTGGAAGACGCTGTATTTATACTGAATGTCGCTTTTTGCAATTTTACACGTTTCATAGATAGGATTTACCCAAGGAATCATTTTTTACACTATCTTTAGTCGTAAGGTGC
>JAICRN010000708.1 GCA_025937335.1 Microcoleus sp. TY_ISSM_2_bin.22 | reverse complement strand
GCTACCGCTGGGGTTGGATGCAGTTGAGCTAAAATCTTTAATAAATGAATATCAGGGGGAATTTGAGCAGTTATGGGTGTCCACAAATGCTGAATGTTTGATAGTTGCAGCAGTCTGGGCACTGGGGAAAAATTGGGAGTTATGCCGAGTTTAGACAGGCGATCGACAATAAAGTCAATCACAACTTGATGTTCTCGAATATCTTTCTCGCTTTCTAGCAATCCCTGGGCTAATTTCGCATCTCCCGCCTCAGTTTTTCCCCTCGGTGCCGAACCTGCTAAAGCATCTGTTAATAACTGATTGTTGTGAATGCTAATTAAGCGTTCTGGACTGGCACCGATAAAATTTTGTCCTTTGCCGTTACTGGTTGAAAATACATAGCAATCTGGATAGCTGAGGCGCAAGTTGTTTAATGAATCTATTAAACTGAAAGGGGTTTGAGCAATCACATTGATTGCTTGGGATAAAACAATTTTACTAAAATATTTAGATGCGATCAATTCTAAAGCAGACTTGACTGATGCTTTGAATTGATTGGCATCATTGACGGGGATTTGTTTCAAAGATATTGAACTGTCGATCGCAGTTGTTAGTTTATGGTATTTGCGAGATTCAATTTTATCAAAGGTTTGCCAAATATTCTCAGCAATGTTTTTAACGTTTCGATCTTTTTCTATGATGGCATTTGCCACGAGAATGCAGCTATCTTTCTGTCTGGTAATCTGCCATTTGGGTAAAAATATGGTGGCGGGCGGAAAGTAAGAATTAGCCGCAATGTTCTCATCAAAAAAAGCAAAGCTACAAAAAAAGTGAGGCCCGCTGAAGGGCAAGCGTTCCGCACCAATGGTAATTGTACTCGCAAGTGTTGAGCGAATAAAGTTTTGAGCTGTAGCAAAGCGATCGGTTCCTGCTACGGTGAGATGGATTGCCGAATCAAGGGCGGCAATTGCAAAACTTTTGCCGGCAATGGGGTCTCTTTTTTCAAAGTAAAAGTGCCGCTGACAAGGTTCGGAAATCTCTTGCAGTACAGCTAGCGGATCGAGGGGGTAAATTTCCTGAGAAATACTAACTATTTTTGTGCGATCTTTTTCAGTTAAAGACTGCTGGCAATTTAACAGAAACTGATGCAGTTGATTGCGGTCTTGCAAGAGATTAGCGCGGTGCGGTATTACTGTCATGAAAGCGAGAATAGCAGATTTGTCAGAGCGAGTGTGGGTTTGTCCGGCTAAAACCCCTATTTCGATCTAAGCACGGGAGGGCGATCGCAAAACACGACCTTTTGAGTTTCCCTCCCTGTTTGGGCTCTGTTGGGGAAAAAAACCCCCGTCGGGCGATCGATCGAAACATTTAGACACAAAACTTTAAGATCGATCGGCTAAATTTCGCAAAAGTCGATCGCCCCCGCAGAGGTTTACAGACGGTCTACTTGCGCTGTTTGAGTACCGCCACAGCCTCTGTGTGGATGTCCGCCGCGCACTCAACCCGATCGAGAGTAGACTTTGTTCACCAATAAAATTGTAAAATTACTACGCTGCTATCAATTGAATCAAGTTTGTGTGATGACAACAAAGTTAATTGAAGGTCCAAATAGTAAATTGTGGCTGGCGGCAATCAAGCCGCCCATGTACAGCGTTGCGGTGATTCCTATTTCAGTAGGAACTGCAATTGCTTTTGCCGAAACTCAAACGATTAATTGGTCAATTTTTTCGACATTTTTAATTTCAGCCATTTTGATTATAGCATGGCTGAATCTCAGCAATGATGTATTTGACTCGGAAACAGGCATCGATAAAAACAAAGCGCATTCCCTAGTGAATTTAACCGGAAATAAAGCTTTAATTTTCTGGCTGGCTAACCTGTTTTTAGCAGTCGGAGTGTTGGGAATCTGCGCCATAAGCTGGTGGCAAAAAGACCCAACAGTAATTTTGCTAGTAGTTTTATGCTGTGCTCTCGGCTACACTTATCAAGGGCCTCCGTTTCGTCTTGGCTATCAGGGTTTAGGGGAAATCATCTGCTTTTTCACCTTTGGGCCGCTAGCCTTCGCCGCTGCTTATTACAGTCAAACTCAAACTTGGTCTGCTACTAATTTAGCGGCTTCGGCAATCGTGGGAATTACTACAAGTATCATCTTATTTTGTTCTCACTTTCACCAAGTTGAGGACGATTTGGCGGCGGGTAAAAAATCGCCGATTGTTCGACTCGGTACGAAAAAAGGTGCCCAGTTGTTGCAGTGGTTGTGCGGCAGCGTTTATGCTTTGACTGTGCTATTTGTGGCTTTGGGAATGTTCCCAATTTGGACGCTGTTGATTTTTGGAAGTTTGCCATTTGCGATCGACCTTTGCCGCCATGTCACAGACTATCACGACCAACCGGCAAAGGTCAGCAACTCTAAGTTTATCGCAGTTAGGCTGCATTTTTTGAGCGGATTGCTGCTGGCGTTGGGGTTTGTTTTGTAGATCTGGCGATCGAGAATTACGGTAAATTGGAGGTATGGTTTGCTAAGCTGAGGGAGTTGGGCGAGTTGGCAGAGTTGGGCGACTTCTCAAAATCTTCTTTAATTCAGCAATCCGTACCTCACATTGAAGCGTAAAAAAGGAGAATCAAAGCATGAGTAAGCAAGTAGAAATTGGCAAAATTCTGAGCTTAGAAGAAATTTTTAGCCTATATCCTGATGAGTGGGTACTCATCGTCAATCCTGAATTAGATGAAGAATTAAACGTGATTCGAGGTGAAGTTTTAGCCCATGCAACAGAACGCGATGAAATTTACAGTAAGCTTTCATTAAGAAATGGAAAATCTGTCGCAATAGAGTATACTGGCTCGATACCTAATAACATAGCAGTGATGTTGTAACGAAAATGCCAGCTTATCAGAAAGT
>JAICRN010000809.1 GCA_025937335.1 Microcoleus sp. TY_ISSM_2_bin.22 | reverse complement strand
GATTTTAAAGTGCTTCAAATTATTGAAGCTAAAGGCTGGTATGCCTTTGGAAGTACAAAGCAAAGCCAGCACGTTGAGAGGTGGGTAAGACCTGTCGTGTGTTGGGTTTTAATAGAAGATAAAAAAAAGCGGCGAATTGTGACTGCTACCGCTAGCTATCAGATCCAGATTGATGACAAAGAAGTCGAGTTTTTTGCCCACGAAAGCGAAATTCAAGATCTGGAGAGCCTGCCGAAGTCTGTTTCGGTATCGGAATTTCTGAAAACAGAAGATTGAGAGAAGGGCAGAAGGAGATAATTTAACAAGTTATTAATTATTCCTTAGTGATTCCTTAAACTTGCTGTCTGATTCTATTGGAATTAAAGGCAGAAGCTCTAGATTGGGGAGAGGGGGAGATGAGGACAGGGAGAGAATTTATACTTTTGCCTTGCCTTCTGCATCTTGTCCCCAATGCCTCAAGTACCGCAAAAAATAAAGAGGCCGGAAGATTGCTGGCAATGCCAACACGCTTCCGACCTTGCTGAATAACAGGGTATGCATATGTTTTTAAAGTATGGCAGGCAAGCTTTTGAGATATCAAGAGGACTATTGCAATCACCCACTTTTGCTTTCAGGCTGTGTTTGCAAGGCTCCTAATATTTTAGACTGAAAATTTGAAAATTGAGAGGGGGTGAGGGTTACAGGTTAAGGATTCTAGCTATTTATCTGTAGCGGGTGCTACAAAAAATTGTGGCAGCGGACGATCGCACCTTCTCCCTAAATTGTGTGCACTCAAAGCTGAAAGTTCGATCGTCCGCTGCAACTGCTGCGACTTCAAACCCCACTAACAACAGGTTCAGGCTTCTGCCGCGACATCCGCCGCCCCAGCAGGGCCATCTGCACGCCGCCGGCCGGCCCTAAAGTCACCCCTCGGCGTTTGGCCTGTACGGGCTTTTTCTCGGCCAATACTAGGTCGAAATCCCGCAAAATTGTTGCCAGCACCAGTTTCATCTCCAACTGTGCCAGCGCCAAGCCGATACAGCGGCGGCTGCCACCTCCAAAGGGCAAATACTCATAAGGCGAGAATTGCCTCTCCAAAAACCGTTCCGGTTTAAATTGCAGGGGTTCTGGATACAAATCCTCCCGTCTGTGGGTCAAATAAATCGACCCGATGACAACCGTTCCCGGTTCGAGTTGATATCCCATCAGTTCCACGGGCGTGAGAACTTCTCGCGAAAACGTCAGCATTGCCACGGGGTAAATTCGCAGCGTCTCCTGACAAACTGCACTCAGGTAAGGTAAGCGGAAAATCTCCATCGGGTCGGGATTTTCCCCCAAACTGTCCAATTCTTGCAGCAACTTCTGGCGCACCGAGGGCAAGTAGTGAATCCAGTAAAACGCCCAAGCTAGGGCCGTTGCTGTGGTTTCGTGGCCTGCAAACAGCAGCGTCATCAACTCGTCGCGCAATTCTTCATTGGTCATTGGTTGCCCGTTTTCGTCGCGGGCGGCCATCATTAAGCTGAGAATGTCGGTGCGGTTG